>JAISSH010000030.1 GCA_031273265.1 Treponema sp. | reverse complement strand
CCCATAACGCCGCAAAATGAGTTGATTGCCTACATGGCAAAAAATATGCTTGATCGCGGACGGGTCTTTATTCAGGCGGAGAGCGAAGTTGCCGCTATCAACATGGTTTACGGCGCGTCCTGCGCAGGCGTTAGGGCGATGACAAGTTCTTCAAGCCCCGGCATAAGTTTGAAGCAGGAAGGAATGTCCTACGCCGCAGGAGCGGACGTTCCGCTGGTTTTGGCAAACGTTGTCCGCGGCGGTCCGGGGCTTGGCTCAATCGCTCCGTCGCAGAGCGACTATTTTCAGTCTACGCGCGGCGGAGGGCACGGCGATTACCGCTGTATAGTGCTTGCCCCCAAGAGCGTGCAGGAATGCGCCGACCACACATACCTCGCTTTTGATCTGGCGGACAAGTACCGTATGCCCGCCATCGTCCTTATCGACGGAATGATCGGACAAATGATGGAAGGCGTTCAACTGCCGCCGGAAAAAGAAGCGCCGAAGCGCGATTGGACGGTCGGCGACATGAAGGGCAGGGAGGCGCGTCATATCACTTCGATTCACCTTGTGCCCGAAGAACTTGAAGGCGTAACAAAAGAGCGTTTTGTCCGTTACGAAACTGTCAAAGCCGCCGAGGTTCGCTATGAGGAAATAAATTGCGCCGGAGCGGATTTGGTAATGGTTGCCTACGGAACCTGCGCGAGGGTGTGCCTCGGCGCGAAGATGCTTGCCGAAAAAGAGGGAATAAAACTCGGTATTTTCAGACCAATCACTTTGTGGCCTTTTCCGTACGACGCGCTGGGAAAAATCGCGGCTAACGGAAAGCCTGTTTTAACAGTGGAAATGTCTCTTGGTCAGTTGGTCGAAGATGTAAAACTTTCGGCTTATACCGCCGGCGCGAAAGCGCCAATTCACCTTTTGGGTCATTCGGGCGGTGTAATTCCTACCGAAGAGGAAGTGTTCGCAAGGGCAAAGGAAATTTTGAAAAAATGAAAAAATTATACGGTTATCCTGAAAGTTTAAAAAAGGTGCAGACAAAGTACTGCGGCGGCTGCGGACACGGTGTGATTCATAGAATTATAACCAGCATTATAGACGAAATGGGTCTGCGGGAAAGAACGATAATCACAAACCCTGTCGGTTGCGCGATATGGGCGGATCTGTACTTTGATTTTGACTCGGTGCAGCCGCCGCACGGACGCACTCCTGCCGCCGCTACCGGAATAAAGAGGGTTCGCCCCGATCACCTTGTTATCTGCTATCAGGGAGACGGCGACATGGCGGCAATTGGGACGGCGGAGATGATTCACGCCGCTAACCGCGCGGAAAAGTTCACCACGATTTTCGTAAACAACGCGATCTACGGCATGACAGGCGGGCAGATGGCTCCCACTACCCTGCTTGGGCAAAAAGCGACCACCGCGCCCAACGGACGCGACGCCGATGAAGCCGGAATGGGCTACCCAATCCGTGTCGCGGAGCTTCTCGCAACGCTGGACGGAAGCCGCTACATCGCCAGAGGCGCTGTAAACAACGCCGCGAATATCCGCAAGACCCGCCAGTTCATAAAAAAGGCGTTTGAGGCGCAAATGGCGGGCATTGGTTCAACGATGGTAGAAATTCTCTCCACATGCCCGACAAACTGGACTATGGAGCCTGTACAGGCTGTTGAGTGGCTCGAAAAGAACATGATCCCCGTTTATCCGCTTGGCGAAGTTAAAAACACCATACAAGGAGCCCAAAAATGACAGAAAAATCGTTCTTCGCCGGATTCGGCGGGCAGGGTATCATTTCTCTGGGTCAACTTTGGGTCTATCTTGCCATGCAGGAAGGGAAAAACGTTACCTTTTTCCCGTTTTACGGCGCGGAAAAGCGCGGCGGCATTGCCCGCGCAAGCGTCATCATTTCCGATGAAGAAATCGCCAGCCCCCTTGTTACAACGCCGGACTCCGCGCTGGTAATGAATACCGATTCCCTCTCTCTCTGTGAGAAGCTCCTCAAAGACAATGGTCTGATAGTTATAAATTCTACCCTTGTTAAGGAAGAACCGCGCAGAAAAGGGTTAAAAATCGTCAAAATCGAGGCTTCCGGCATTGCGGAGCAGATTGGGAATGTCCGCTTTGCCAACATGGTAGCTCTTGGCGCTATGGCAAAACTCACAAAAGCCTTAAATTTAGCCGATATTGAAGGTATATTGAGGAAATTCTTTCCGCCGGACAAACATCAATTTGTTCCGAAGAACATGGAAGCCATCAGGGCAGGATTCAATTCAATATAAATCGAAAAAAAATTTGCAAATTTTTGTAAAATTTTGTTTGACAAATTTTGATGGTGGCATGTACAATGATTATATTAAACATATGGGAGATGGTAATGACCTCTGTTCATGAGTATAAACGGCTGGAAAACAGGCTTTTTCAAAGGATGAAAGGCGCCGTAGTTAAAACGGCGGATTTTGTCGTTGAAGTTTTTAAGGCTATAGGTAAGTTTCTAACCAGGCGTTATACAATAGTTTTTGTACCTCATTCCGAAAAAAGGGTGTATAATCTCCATGTAACTGTGCTTTCAATGTGCTGTTTCCTTCTTGTTACAGCCGGTGTTTTTAGCGCGTTCTTCTGGTACGGCTCTTCGTACAGCAGTACCATGTACGCCATGGCAAGCAAGGACGGACGGCTGAAAGACGCTCAGGCTTCGCTTGATCAACTCCGCGATGAAACCGCTCTGCTTCTTAGGGAAGCGCGTAATTTTGAAAGCGCCCTTTCCGGCGTTCTTTCGGCTCTCGGCGCGGGCGGGAACAACGCCATGTCCCAAAATACAACAGGCGATTTAAGTTCTTTCCTCGGTATAAAAGAAACTCCCGAAGGCTTGCTTCAGGAAGTTGACGATGTGCGCCGTCTTTCCGCGTATCTCAATCAGGCGGTGGAGCCGATAAGGGAAATCGGAACGCTTCTGGATTCGCAAAGCGCCCTTCTTACGGAAATTCCAAGCATCTGGCCTGTCAAAAACGGAATCGGCAACATCACAATGTTCTTCGGACAAAACGTAAATCCAATTCACGGTCAGTATTACATTCACAAGGGAATTGATATTTCCACTCACCGTTCCGGCGATCCGATTGTGGCGACAGCGGACGGACAGGTAGTAACCGCCGACTACGCCACAGACTTCGGCAACTATATAATCATCAGGCACAAGCACGGCTACTATACCCGTTACGCGCACATGCAGAGTTTCAGGGCGAAAGTCGGTCAGCGCGTTCAGCAGGGTGAAGTTATCGGCTATATCGGGAATACCGGTATTTCTACCGGACCCCACCTGCATTATGAAGTGCACATAGGTTCGGACGTTGTAGACCCTTACAGGTACATCAATATTCGTTCCAGCATGGCAAGACAAGGGCGTTAATCGTTCAATGGCGCACAGCAGAAGCGGCGATTTTTCAATCAACACAATTATAGGTCCGAACACGAGTTTCACCGGCGACATTGAAGCCGGCGGATTTACCCGCGTGGACGGAAGCATTCGCGGCGATGTCAAGGCGAAGGGCAGAGTAGTGGTCGGGGAGCGCGCAAGAATGAAAGGCAATGTAACCGGCACGAATATTACCATAGGCGGCGTTGTTGTAGGCAATGTTATCGCGGACGGATATTTGGTTATTCTTTCGACAGCTATCGTTATCGGCGATATTATTACCCGCCGCATTCAGGCGGACGACGGCTGTTTTATAAACGGCAGAGTGGTGGTATGTCCCAATGATGAAAGCTGGACAAAGACGATGTCCGAACATCATGACGCGCAAGGCATTAAATCGGCTCTGCCTGTTTTCCAGAAGACTCATCATGGCTAAAGTAGACGGCGCAGACACTTCCTTTTACATGAATCCCGCAGCCTACGCGCAGGTAAAACCGGATCGGGCTGGCGATAAAAAAAACAAAGGTATCCGCCGGGGCGAAAAAACAGCGTTCTCCCGTTTCTTTGACGATCTAAGGGGCATGACCGCAGACGAGCTTGGACCTCTGCGTGATCTTCCGGCATCCGAAGATTCGGTAAATTTTTTAATGGACGATGTCCGCAGTGCGGGCGATGTTTTGCACAGCCGCCCCTTCCCCGAAGAAATTATACGCTACAAACAGGCGGTGCGGAATTTTATAAATTATGTGGTAAAAAACGCATATACTCTGGAACACGAAAAGGGCATTCCGAAATTTTTAAAACCCGGTTTTACGGGGCAGAGAGGAACAGACGAAGCCATGTCGCAAAAGCGTTACACGAAAATTTCGGTTATTGATAAAAAACTTGAAGATTTGGCGGCTATGCTTCTTTCAAATCAGGCGCGCCAATTGGAGCTTACTTCCCGCCTTGAGGAAATACGCGGTCTTTTGATAGACTTACTGCAATAGGTTGAAAAAATATGAGTGATTTTAACGAATATGAAGATATAGAAGATGATGAAATATCGGTTCTTGAGGACGAACCCAAACAGCGCGATGTAATTACCGGCGCGGACGCGGGAATAGAATCCATTGCTCCCGATACGCCCATTTACCGTCTGCGCCTTATCTATTCTCATGAAACCTTCCTTGCCGTTTACCGCGAAGACAACCTCAGCCCCAATACGATGGTTATTGTTCCTACCCGTTACGGACGCGATATGGCGCAGGTGATCGGCTCTGTGCGCGGAAAACTACCGCCTGTTTCCGAGATTGCCTGGATTGTCCGCGCGGCGACTAACGAAGACATGGAAAAGACGTGCAAAAATCATCAGCTTGAAAAAGAGGCGTTTGAAATTTGCAAGCAGAAAATCGAAAACCATCAGCTTGAGATGAAGCTTGTTCTTGTTCACTACCTTTTGGAAGAGCCGAAGATTCTCTTTTTCTTCACTGCGGAAAACAGGGTCGATTTCCGCGAACTTGTAAAAGATTTGGTGAGCGTTTTTAAAATGCGGATTGAACTGCGGCAAATTGGCGTACGCGACGAAGCCAGAGTTTTGGGCGGGCTGGGAGTCTGCGGACGCGGCTATTGCTGTCACTGCGTGTCCGACAAATTAAAACCGGTTTCGATTAAAATGGCAAAGGATCAAAAACTTTCGCTTAATTCCGTAAAAATTTCCGGTCCCTGCGGTCGGCTTCTGTGCTGTTTGTTTTATGAATACGGTTTCTACAGCGAACAACAGCGCAATCTTCCGCAGGAAGGAATGCGTATAAACCATTCGGGCGAATCATGGAAAGTAGCCGAAGTAAACCCTGTCGCCGGTCAGGTGAAACTAAGCGCCGACGACGGTCGCCAGACAACCATCGCCGCCTCGCAATTTGAGCGCGTTGACAACCACTGGCGAATCAAGGCGTGAGGTGAGAAACTTAATTTGCCTTAACGCTTCTCTCGTAAAGATCTATTTTGTCTTCAAAGGGAGGCATTGCAAAAGTAAAAAGCGTTTTCCCTGCTCCATTGCTTATTGAAAAATCGCCAAGCTGTATAATGTCCATTCCAATAAGCAGGTCAACATCCCTGACCAAATTGCAGACTGTTACATTGGAATTTTTAACCTCTACAAGATTTGGCAGTTTTATTGAAACTTTGACCATATCAGCCATGCTGGTATTATTTATTCCGTTTACTTTTACCCGGTTAAATGGAACCAAGTTCAAACTTTGAGCTATCTCCGGCGTTATTGCAGATAACATCGCGCCGGTATCCCACAATGCTCTTGCCTTCATTTTTTGTGGAGATTGCGACACATCGTATATTTCAACTTCAGTAACGAGTCTTAACGAAAGATTAGGATATTCGCTTTTGAAGGCAAAATGTTGAATTTCAGACACCTATAAATGGAGAAAGCTGAAAGACTTCCTCCTCCTCCATTACATGGTGAATCATAAAAGAGCCAAGAGGAATAGTTTTTATCGTCTCGAAATACGCTTCGTTTTCATCGTCATAAGCCGAAACGACTTTGTTCCCCGATATAACGATATATTTACCGCAGTATTTTTCTACCAGTTCGTCCCGGTTGTTTTCGTAAAATTCCCATTCGGTTTCCAGCATAATACCTCTCTTATCCATTATACCCCATTTCCCCCGAAAAAAGAAGCGTCAGAATCCCTGCCTGAAAAACTCATCAACTGCCTTGCCCATAAGCCGCTCAAGTTTGGACTTCAATTTCCTTTTGGAAGCCATTGCCTTCATTGCCTCAGGCTCCTGCTCGGCGAACAGGTCTGACACCTTCACTTCAAGGGCTTTGGCGATTCGGTTAAGGCTGTCCGCTGAGGGGAAACGCTTCATTGTCTCTATTTTGCCTATCAAAGTGGGCGAACACCCTATTTTTTCGGCTAGCTCCATTTGGGAAAAACCTGAAATTTCACGGAAATGCTTCATATTCTTAGACAAGAGTATTCTGACATCTGTCATTTCTATAAAGTGTCCCTCTTGAACGGAAATAACGGCAATAGACCCTAAGTCTTTAAGAAAAAGGGCTTTAGGTCTTGTATAAATTTTGGACAGGTGATAGCATATTCAAAGAAAGAGACTTTTAGTACCTATTGGGAAAATACTAATAGTCATAGGAGACAAGCATGAACAAAAAACTGGTTTTGGGGATTGCGCTGTTTTTGGCGGTTGTTTTGACAGCAGGCGCACAGCAATATGACAGAGAAAGGGATTTCGATGTAACCGTATCGGGCAATGGCGTAATAATCACTCGTTATAAAGGTAAAAATAAAGATGTTCGTATTCCTCCAACAATACAGGGAAAACCTGTTATTGGAATTAGTGGTTATACAAGTAATATTTATGGAGAAGTTGGAGCATTTCAAAACGCTCAACTGACCAGTGTTGTTATTCCTGATAGCGTGACTTCTATTGGGAATAATGCATTTGTTAGTAATCAACTGACCAGTGTTGTTATCTCTAATAGCGTGACTTCTATTGGGGCTGAGGCATTTCGGGGTAATCAACTGACCAGTGTTACTCTTGGCAATAGCGTAACTTCTATTGGGAATGGTGCATTTTCATACAATCGGCTAAGAAGTGTTATTATACCGGACAGCGTAACTACGATAGGGAGTAGAGCATTTGAATTTAATCAAATCGCTACTGTAGATGTTCCTCGCCGTACTTCTATTGGAAACAGAGCATTTTATAGGGAAAATGGAAATACTAGTGTAACTCGCCGCTTAACACAAGCTGAACAGGAGCAACGAACAACAAGAGAGCTTGCGCAAGAGGAAGAAAGACAAAGACAGCAGACGGAGAGGCAAATACAGCAAGCTGAGAGAACAGCTGAAAGAACAAGAGAATACCAGCAACAACTGCAGCAAATGAGGAACATGGTAAGATTTGACGGCACATATATTAATACGAGAAATCAAACCATTGGACAGGGAGGGATGTTTCCTAATATGCATGTTTGGGCGATTAGGTTTCTTGTTAGTGACAGTGAAGAAATGATAATTGCACAAATAATAAGTGATATTAGAGGAGACGAACAAGTAAGAGCATATCATTACGATGTTACTATAGAAGGATCTAGCCTCATTCTTATTCTTGAAAATCAAAGAGATTATTTGAACCTGAGCTATACACCTTCAAATAACAAAAATTCGTTACAAACGCGAACTGCAAGCGGAAATCCTGTTAACTTAGAATTTAGACCTCATCCTCCTCGTATTGCTGGTAATACATATAGATCTCTCAGAGAGGTTGGAAATTATGTTTCATTTATTACAGGTTCAGATGTTACTGCTCCGCTTAGCGATGGAAGTAGAATGACCTTTGCATATGAATATTCTGATGGTGTAGCGAGATTTAATGGATTCAATAACTATGTTAACGGTCCATTTTTAATAAGGCAACATATTTTTGGAAGCGTCTTTATTCAGGATACTGGTCAATTTGGACGTAATTAGGGCAAATGAAGGAATAATTTTTTAGAGGATGATCCGTGAAATTTTTTTGGCTTTTATTACTGCCGGGTTTTTGGTTATCCGCTCAAGACTACGGCAGTATAGATAACAAACCGCAAGGAGGAAATAATATGCAAACCGCACCCGAAACAGTTCCCAATGCCTTTTTTCCATTCGGACAGCCGTTGAAATTGGTAAAACAGAAAGACAGATCGCCAAAGAAAGTGTTTGTGCTGGGGGTATACGCAAGCGCGGTTCACGCGAGGTGGTATTCGCAAAAAGGCAAGGTTCTATGCAAAGCGCTTGCGGTGGCAAGCGAGCCTGAGATTTTCTGGAAAGGCGAAAATGCCGACAAGATAATCTCACAAATAACTGTTCCGCCGGAAGCGGGGTATTTAAAACCGGCGGATAAAATGTACAACGGTCCTTCTGGCAAAGCACTGGACGATTTATACCTTGAGCCTTTGGGGTTTTCCCGATCCGATGCGTGGTTATGCGATCTGGTTCCGCATTCTTTGATGAATCCAAATCAAAAAACAGCAATAGATACTCTTTATAATCCGTTACGCGAAAAACACGGCTTAAAGGAAGCTTCAATTCCTGAAGAACCCAACGATCTGACTGATGAAACTCGCCGAAACGAAATTATAGCAGAACTTGAGGAGTCTCAAGCGAGAACTATCATACTGCTTGGAAATGAGCCAATTAAATGGTTTCTGTCTTTTGTTTCCGATTGCAAAAAAACACAACTTTCCGAATTCGGCGATGAGACCTACGGCGATCCGATTTCGGTAACAATTAACGGCAAAACGTATAAGGTTCGACCATTAGCCCATATGCGTCAGGCAGAAGGTCTTGGATGGCATAATAAAAAATACGAAGATCTGCATAATAAATGGGTGAAGAAAATGAATAAACAGCGGTAATTACCGCTCCGTGTAACTCCGTGCAAAACTCTGTGAAACTCTGTGGTAAAATTTCTTCTTATATTAAGAACAGATAATTTTCCTAATCTCCGACACAAGATAAAAAGAGCCTGTCCCCAAAATTGGAAGCAAGCTTCCTTGGAGATTATTTTCACGCGCAAAATTTTGCGCCTTCTTGATTGCTTCCTCAATATCGGGCGCAAGTTCCGTTTTTTCCCGACAATCAACCGCCGTTTTCGCAAAAGCTTCGTATACCGCCGCCGGACTGCTGATTTTGAAAGTTCCCGTGCCGGTGATGAAAATTTTCGCGAAATGGGAATGCGCTATGTGTGCCATTGCCGAGGCGTCTTTGTCCGCCGCACAGCCGAAAATCAGAACGCCGCTTTCGCCGTACAGCGAACAAAAAGTTTCGATGCACAGGGCAAGGCTTTCCGGCGTGTGCGCTCCGTCAATGATGAAGGGCGGCGTGTCCTCTTGCGAGGACGGGGCGATTTTTTCAAAGCGCGCGGGTATGTTAAGGCTTGCAAGACCGCGCCGGATTGCGTCTTTATCAATTTGCGGAAAAGCGGTTTTTACGGCGGCAATGGCGAGGGCGGCATTTTCCGCCTGCACTTTTCCCGGCACTGGAATTGAGAGGGAAAGCGGTCGATTTTCTGAATCGGCGGAAAAGAGCGTATTCCGTTTAAACGCAAGCGTAAATTCTGTGCCGAGCGGAGTTACTTTTACATTGGAAATTTCAGCTTCTTCGGGAAAGTAAAAAAGTGGGCTGTTTTTTTCTTTCGCTTTTCTTTTGAAAACATTCAAAGCTTCTTCGCATTGTTTTGCTAAAATCAGGGGCTTGCCTGTTTTTATTATACCGGCTTTTTCGCCCGCTACTTCCGCGATTGTATTTCCCAAAAAACCGGTGTGTTCCAGTTCGATTAAAGTTATTACGCTTGCAAGAGGGTCAAGCACATTGGTTGAATCCAGCCGCCCGCCCATGCCGGTTTCCACGACCATTACATCGCAGTTTGCGCGGCGGGCGCACAGGAAAAAAAAGAGCGTCAGCAGTTCCCAGAATGTCGGCTCACAGCCTTGCGGGGTTGAAGGATCAAACAGCGGATTCGCCGCCGCGGGCAGACGCGCTTCCGTGATCTCCCGCAGTTCGTCGCCCGCCGCGCGGTAAATGTCTTCGCTGAAGTATGAATTGCCAAGGCAGATACGTTCGCGCATATCAATTACATGGGGCGACATGTACCGGGCGGCGCGAAAACCGGCGGCTGTCAGCATGGCGGCTAACATTCCTGTTACCGAGCCTTTGCCCTTTGAGCCGGCAATGTGAATGGACGGCGCGCATTTATCGGGGCGGTCAGCAAGTTCCAGCAGTATTTCCATTCTGTCTAAACGGAAACTTTTCGGCTTTTGCCCGCGTTCAAGGTTGATAAACCGCGACAGCCATGAAAAAACCTCCGCAGATGATGAAAATGAATCTTTACTCAATTTAATTCGTATGTTTTTCCGTACTTGACTATTTCAACATTCGGGAAGCCGTTTTCCTCAAGGTACTTCTTTAAAAACGCCTGAGATTTTTTTTCGCCGTGGACGAGGAAAATCCCCTTCAGGCGTGAGGTGTCAACGGCTTTAAGCCACTCCAGCATTTCAAAATAATCGGCATGGGCGCTGAACGCGTTAATTTCCTCAACCTGCGCTTTTAATTTGAACCATTCACCGTGAATTTTCACTTCGCCTTCGCGGTTGCGTATGCGCCGCCCCAGCGTATTTTCCGCCATGTAGCCGACCGTCATGATTGTCGTGTTCGGGTCTTGTATGTTGTGGATCAGGTGGTGCTGAATACGCCCGGCTTCGCACATTCCGTCCGCTGAAATTATAATGAGCGGTCCTTTGTGGTCGTTCAGCGCCTTTGATTCATCTACGCTGGTTGTAAAATGCAAACTGTTAAAACCAAACGGGTTTTTGTGGTGTTTGATGAACGCCTGCTTTATTTCCTCACTGTAACATTCGGGGTGCACCTGAAAAATTGTCGTCGCGTTAGTCGCCATTGGCGAATCGACAAAAATCGGCACTTCGGGAATTACGCCGTCGTCTACCAAAAGGTGGAAATAGTAAACAAGTTCCTGCGTGCGCTCAATGGCGAAAGAAGGGATTAAAATTTTCCCCTTTTTTTCTACAGTCCGCGTTGCTATGGCGGCGAGTTTTTTAATAGCGTCGTCGGTGGAGTCGTGCCGCCTGTCACCGTAGGTGCTCTCAAGAATGATGTAGTCCGCGGGCGTTTCAGGAATTGCCGGATTGCGGATTATTGGCTTGCCCTTGCGCCCCAAATCGCCTGTGGCAAGGATATTCAGCTCTTCGCCGCCTTTTTTTATTTTTATTGATGCAATCGCCGAGCCGAGAATATGCCCCGCGTCATAAAATTCCATGCTTACGCCGTCTCCAACGTACATTGGTCTGTTATACGAAACTCCTATTGTCTGCCCGACCGCCTGTATTGCGTCATTCTCAGTATAAAGCGGAGTCCAGTTGAATTTTTCACCTTTTTTTTGAGCCTGACTTTGCAGGTATTTCGCGTCACGCGCCTGTATATTGGCGGAGTCCATCATGATAAGGCTGGCAATATCCCTTGTCGCCGGAGTGGCGTAGATATTTCCTTTGTAGCCCTGTTTTACCAAAAGCGGCAAAAGACCGCAATGGTCAAGGTGTCCATGCGTAAGGATAACGTTCTCGATACGGTCGGTCGCTATGCCAAAGTCCCGGTTTTTGCGGTCGGCTTCCGCCCTTGACCCCTGAAAAGCGCCGCAGTCAATCAGATAACTTTGCCCGTCAATCTCAAAAACGTGCTTTGAGCCGGTAACTTCTTCGGCGGCGCCGAGTGAATAAAATTGTACGTTCATTGTGGTATTATAGCACGAAAAATCGTCGTTCGCAAGGTTAAATTGACAGGGTTTTGGAACAGTTATTCTTAAAAATTGTTATTATTTAACTCTTTTGCAATTTTTACATAAATACCGGGGATATTCACGCCGGAAATGTTTTTGCCTTTATAATCAAGTATTTCCGCGTGCGATATTCTGCCTTCAATTTTATTAATATTATTTCCCCATTTTGCCGAATTTTCGCTTACTAACCCGTCGTTTTCTCCGCTGATTTCTTTTATTTTTGAATATGTATAAGAAAACATTTTATGAACGGAAGAGTCGCCCATTGTCGTATACAAACTCTGGTAAAACACATTTTTATCCATCTCTATTTTTTCATTGAATTCTTTCATTTTTGCCGTTGTCATCTGGTAAATCAATTTGCATAAATTGGGATTCGCGTCCCCGTATAACCCGCCAAAAATAGACAGTATTTTTCTGATATATCTTTTATGTATAATTTTTTTGTTAAACAGCAGATCGGCGATTTCAGAGCCGTGATGCGGAGTGCATATTGTCGTTAGACTCGCTATTTTATCGCCAAAAAAATGCTTCCAGATAAGATAACGCGAATCAATGCCGCCTTTGGAATGTGCGATGATGTTTACCCTTTTTGCTCCCGTTTGCGATAGTACATTTTCTATTGTTTTTTTTAATATTAACGCGTTTGACTGATATTTACCCCATGCGTCGGTGTTGCCCCGAAATACTTTTATTCCCTTGCCCGTTAAAACTTCGGGGATTCTTCCCCAGTATTTTATTAAGCTTCTTCTGTCGTGCGCGATAATTCCATGCACCAATACCACCGGATATTTCAAGTGTATATTTTCAGGTATTGGCGCATTCATCACAATTTGCTTTTATTCTTTAAGAAAACATTCCCTGTTTCTTAAGCGCGTTCATTATGAAGTCAAACTTTATGCCCGCGTAAAATTTTGGGACTCCCTCGATATAACGGAAACCTGTATCGACGGTAAATATATTGTATCTTACCTTCTCGCTTTTCCCTCGGATTCCGCCGCGCAATCCGGCTCCCACTATATATTTGCTTATATCAAATTTATCCAAGCTTAAGAACAGGTAGCTAATGGAACCATACGGAGCAACATAAAAACTTTCGGAAAAGTCAAGAAAACTCAACATATTCCAGTAAACGGATGCATTTAAAAAGCTGAAACATAATTCGCCGCCTATGCCGATATTTATCTCTCCAGTGCTACCTCCTCCTTCTCCAACCCAGCCGTATAAATTAAAAGGACTGAATTGTACTCCTAATTTTGTAGCCCTGCTTTCTATTCCCAAATTCAAAAGTTCAAAGTTGAATTCCACCATTTGCAGTCCGCTGAATGGCATATATATCCCAACGCCGAAATTTGTGAAATTTAACTGTAATTCATAACTCTTTTCACTGTTTTTCTGTTCCTGCGTTTGCTGGATCTGTATTTGTCTTTGTTCCGGTTCTTGTTCCTGCTGTTCCTGTGCGAAAACAGAAATACTTACAAATAATGCCGCCACTGTCAAAAATAAAATCTTTTTCATAAAAATATCTCCTAAAACCGATGCTATTCCCTGCCATAATTATTTAGTATCCTCCAACGGAGGAACATATATTATAATAATAACGCATAAAAACCCGTTTGTAAGTATGCCAAAAGGTATATTTTTCAAAAAAAAATGGAAATTCTATATGCCAAAAGGCATATATTTATGGAAAATATGGTAAAATAGAACTGCATGGAACATAGAACGCTGATATTGCGGGCGCGGCTTACATCTTCTTTGTCGCTTTTAGGCATTTTGCTGTGTATCCACATAAACTTCACTTTGGCTCATTTTTTACCTTCCGAAACCAAATGGGTCATGGATACTATGTATTTTTTCTACTTTGCGGGCGCTGTTTTGGGCGTTGTTCTGTGCCCCCTGTTCCTGCCCGCGCCGGGCGTGAAAAACAAGCCGCTTCTTTTTAGTATATGCTTTATTTCTTTCTTTTTAGCTGTTGAAGTAATTTTCCGCTTTTTTGGCATTAGCGCATGGCTTGGCTCCGCCGCGATCAGAAGCATCATGGCAGTTTCCGAGGGGATAATAACCGCCATGTGCCACGGGCTGTTCTACCTGACATGGCTGAGAAAACCGCGCCCCGCCGTTTCAAGCGGTCATGAAAACCGGACAGGCAGATTTTGCTCGCTGGTTTTAGGCGCGGCTCTTCTCGGCTCCGTTCTTACCCGTTGTTATTCAGTACCGTTGTTGGAAGCGAGTGTCGCCGCCGTGGACCCGTTTAAGGGCGCGGAGTTCTCCTTCGGTTTTATTAAATGGTGCATGATCTTTTTGGGAGTGTCCCTGGGTTTATGCGTGTTTTTGATACATAAGGCGGCGGTCGATTCTCCGCATACGACAGATTATTTTTTTACCGAACCGGCAATAAAAACCAATTGGTCTGTAATTATAAGGCTGATTGGTCTTGCGTCGGTGTTCACCATTCTGAACGGGACGCTGGATGTTCGGATGCTTCCCCTGTATTCCAACGAATCGATGTACCATCCTCATTATTTAACAGTCGCCGCGGTAATTCTAATTTTTGGATTTTTAGCGGGGCGTTCAATAGATTGTTTCATCCGCTGGTATATGCCTCCTGCGGTCGTGCTTTTTATTCTGGTTTCCTGCCTGCCGTTATTTGAAGATTATCCGCGAATCAATTTGATTATGAGCACCATGATTTCTATCGCTCATTATACGGCATGGATGGTTTTTACTACCGCCGTTGTTGAAAAATACGCGGGCGGTTTTTGGTTTTACGGAATCACATTGGTCATTTTTTTTACCGTTGCTTTTGCCTTCCTTGCCCCTGTAATCAGTCCATTTGTGCCTGACAGTACGGAGTACATAGTGCTGTTCATTGTGTTAGCCGCCGTGTTGTTTATGCTTCTGGCTTTCAGATTAATTTTCCCAAAACAGCCGCAATCTTTCGTGATACCGGTGAAAAAACGGCGGGAGCAGTTTCCTGAAACATCCGGTTTTGATGAAATTTTCAAAGAACGCGGGCTTTCACAACGGGAGATCGAAGTTGCCTGTTTACTTGTGGATGAAGGGCTTGGGAAAAAAGAAATAGGAGAGCGTCTTTATATTTCCGCCGGCACTGTAAAAGTTCACATCAGTAAAATTTATCAGAAATTTGGCGTGAGTAATCAAAGAGAATTTATTACGCTGTTTGTAAACAGGGAACAATGAACGATAGTAACAAAGATGATAAAATTTCGCTACAGGCGCAAATGTTCGCCAATCGTCTGCAAAAGCGTTTTCGCCACCTGAAAAAATGGGCGCAGAGAACCGGCGCGGGCGCATTCAGGCTTTACGATCGCGACATTCCAGAAGTACCGCTTGTGATTGACTATTACGGCGACAGCGCCCTGCATGGGGAAGCCGCTCTTTGCGGCGCGCTTTACAAGCGTCCCTACGAAAAAGACGATTCCGATGAGGAACACTGGCTCTCCGCGATGAAAGACTCAGCCTGCGCCGCGCTTGGGATAGAGCCACTGCGCGTGTTCTTAAAACAGCGTCAAAAGCAAAGAGGCGAGTCGCAGTACGAGAAAATGGGTACTGAGCGGTTTACGCAAATTGTGAGCGAAGGCGGTCTTGCCTTTAAGGTGAATTTATCCGACTACCTTGACACTGGTCTCTTTCCCGACAGACGGCTGTTACGCGCCATGATTCGCGGAGAATCTTCCGGTAAAAAAGTATTGAACCTCTTTTCCTACACCGGCTCTTTTTCCGTGTACGCGGCGGCGGGAGGCGCGGCGCAGACTGACTCAGTCGATCTTTCAAACACTTACCTTTCGTGGGCGCGGGAAAATTTTTCGCTTAACGGCTTTTCGGCAAGCCTGTTACAGCAGTGGGATTTTTTTTCAATCGGGAATTCAGCCGGAAATCAAGTTGAAAACAAAAGCGTCAACAGGCTTATCCGTGCCGACGTTCTTGTGTTTCTGGAAAAAGCCGCCGCCGCAAAATCGCGCTGGGACATTATCATCTTAGACCCGCCGTCGTTTTCCAACTCAAAAAAAATGACAGATAATTTTGATTTACAGCGCGATATAAAAGAACTGCTCGGTAAATGTTCGCTCCTGCTTGCGCCAGGCGGTAAAATTTACCTGAGCGTAAACACGCGGCGTTCTGTGATAACGGCAGTGGAACTTGAGACGGAACTGCGCTCCCAATCAACGGCGAAAACTGAGAATGTGCGCGTAACGGACATTAGCGAAAAAATTATTGATGAAGATTTCAAAGGAAAAAAAACGCCGAAGGCATTTCTGGTTACTCTTTGATATTGTATTTCTTCCTGAACCTTTCGATGCGTCCGGCGGTGTCTACCAGTTTTTGCTTGCCGGTGAAAAAGGGGTGGCAGGCGGAGCAAATTTCAACCTTGATGTCCTTTGTTGTGGAACGGGTTTCTATCACGTTTCCGCAGGCGCAGGTTATTTTTGTCATTTCGTACTTGGGATGTATTCCATCTCTCATTTTATCCTCCAAATATTGTCCAACTCCGTATTAAACGGTTTAAGGACTCTGAACTTGTGAGGAAACCCGGTTGGTTTCCACACAAGTTCCGTAGTTTGTATGGCTTCGCCCTACAAACTACATTTTTCTATGGAAGTTGTTCAGAAACTGAAGTTTCCGAACAACTGTCTTGTCAATCGATACCGGCGGAGCCTGTATTCATCGATCTTAGGAATGCTTCATTATTCTTGCTTTTCTTCATCCTGTCAACCAGCAATTCGATGATTTCGATGTCGTCCATTGGGTTGATGACTTTGCGCAAAATCCAGATTTTTTGCAGTTCTTCCTCGGAAAGCAGGAGCTCTTCCTTGCGCGTTCCCGATTTTTTGATGTTGATTGCCGGGAAAAGACGGCGGTCGGAAATGCGCCTGTCGAGGTTGATTTCCATGTTGCCGGTTCCTTTGAACTCTTCAAAAATTACTTCGTCCATTCTGCTTCCCGTCTCCACGAGCGCGGTTGAAATAATCGTAAGGCTGCCGCCTTCTTCGATATTACGCGCCGCGCCGAAAAAGCGCTTGGGTTTATGCAGGGCGTTTGAGTCAACGCCGCCCGATAGGATTTTTCCCGATGTGGGAACGGTCTGGTTATACGCGCGCGCGAGGCGTGTAATTGAGTCAAGCAGAATGACAACGTCTTTTTTGTGCTCCACAAGGCGTTTGGCTTTTTCAAGAACCATCTCCGTTACCTGAACGTGGCGCGTGGCCTGTTCGTCAAATGTTGAGGAAATAACTTCGGCGCGTACGGTGCGCTCCATGTCGGTGACTTCTTCAGGGCGCTCATCAATGAGAAGGACGATGAGGTAAACTTCAGGGTGGTTTCTGGTAATCGCGTTGGCGATTTTTTGCATCATGACGGTTTTGCCGGTTCGCGGCGGCGAGACGATGAGCGCACGCTGGCCCTTGCCGATAGGGCAGAACAGGTTGATAACGCGCTCGCTGATTCCTTCGGTGCTTGTTTCAAGGTCGAGTTTTTCATTTGGGTACAGGGGCGTAAGGTTGTCGAAGGGGACGCGGTTTTGCGCGACTGTGGGGTCGTCGTAGTTGACGGTTTCCACCCTCAGCATGGCGAAGAAACGCTCGCCCTCTTTGGGACTGCGAATTTGGCCGTAAACTGTGTCGCCTGTTTTAAGCGCGAAAAGCCGGATTTGGCTGGGGCTGATGTAGATGTCGTCAGGGCCGGGAAGGTATGAGTTTTGCGGACTGCGCAAAAAACCGTAGCTGTCCGGCAGTATCTCAAGAGAGCCGTAGGCGTAAATGATGCCGCCGCGTTCTGTGTGCGCTTTAAGGATTGATAAAACGATTTCCTGTTTTTTAAGGGCGATCATGTCGTCGTGCGTGATGTTGTAGCAGGAGGCAAGCTCGCGCAGATCCATCATGTTCAGGCGGATCAACTCGTTTATGGTCAGGCGCGGTTTACTGTTGTCCTGATCCTGACGCGGGACGGGCTTGCCGTAAAGGTCGGGCATGGAGGGAAGTTTTGGCAGAGCCGGCATATTGCCCTGATTTGCCTGCGCTTCCCCTTCTTCGCCCTGTCTGTACTCAGACCCGTTTGAATCGGCATAGGGCCTTCTGCCTCCGGCGCGGACGACTACCCGGCTGGACCTCTCTCCGTTTTCAGACTCGCCGTTTTGAGGATTTTCAATTTCCTCGTTTTGCGCGCCTTCCATGTTTTCATTTGTCATTGGCTTTCTTCCTCTTCGTACAACTGCCATTTTTACCACCTATGATTGCTTTCCCGAACGGAAATGTTCAAGACAAGACAGGATAAACTTCTCTTATATATATTTTTTTTATTTCCATACAACACGATATACTGAAAGGATACTCCAATCGTACAGTTTTTTTTCGTTTATGTCAAGGCATCTTGAATAGATTCAAGTACCGTGGCCGCGGCGCGAAGACGAACCGCGTTTCTGGAGCCCGTAAAGTGAAACTCCCTCGCCTTAGGCTGTGCGCCGCGCAGGGCGGTCGCGACCCAGACCGTTCCGACGGGAACCCCGCTTCCGTCTCCTTCGGGGCCTGCAAGGCCGGTTACCGAGGCGGCCAAATCCGCGCCGCTTTTTTGCAGAGCCCCGGCGGCCATTGCACGGGCTGTTTCCTCGCTTACCAAACCGTACTTAACAAGCGCGGCAGAGTCAAGGCCGAGCAGGGAAACTTTTGCCTCTTTTGTGTAACACACAAAGGAGCCCCACAGCGCCTTTGACGCGCCAGGTATTTCGGCCAATAACGATGAAACAAGGCCGGCCGTGCAGGATTCGGCGAGCGCGAGGGAATAAGATTTCGCGCTCAATTTATGTATAACCGCTTGCGCGGCCTCTTGCGCCTGAATTAGTAAGCCGTCACACTCTTGCATTTGTACGCTGTAAATCTGCCTTTATTTCTTCTACAGGACGGTGAAAAATTTCTACGTCCTTTTCTACGTTTGTCATTTTGCACTTGCCTTCAAAAAGAACGCCGTCCGCTATGCGAAGCCTCGCCGCGTTTACATCGCCGTGAACCCTCGCTCCGCTCATCATATCAACTTTGTCCATTGCGTGTACAGTGCCCGATATACTGCCGTAAACCGTAAGGGAACTTACCGTTATGTGATCGGCTTCGACAACGGCTTCCCTGTCTACAATAAGAGCGCCCGAGGCTTCTATCGTTCCCTTAAAATTTCCCTGAATCCTCAAGGTAGTATTGAATTTCAACATGCCTGTAAAACTTGTCGTTTTGCCTAACACTACAATATCTGAGTCTTTTCTTTTTATTTCCCGTTTGGGCATTTTAACCTCAATAAAAATTTGTTACTGCTGATTTTGCTCATGGTGCAAGAACTTCCGTATCTGGTCTTCAAGAACCGAAAGTCCAATTTCATCCTTCTTTAGATTATTCCATTCATTTATAGTTTTTTCAATCCTTGCGTCAAGGGCCGCTATGTGTTTTCGCACAGACATGATTTTCTCGCTTATCGGCTTTACAAGACCTACGAAGGATTCCTGATTAATGCTTTCGCCGTTTGTCGTAACATTTTCCTGAATCATCAAAATCGCCTTGTCAAGCTCGTCGATGTTGCCGACAAAAACGGCAAGGTTTTGCTTTAAGTCCCTGTTCAATTCTTCGGCAAGAACAAGACGGGTTTCGCGCACAGCTATCTGGTCGAACAATTCGCGGTTACGCAAAACCGCGTTAATTCGAGCCAGCACTTCGGAAAAATTGAAAGGCTTTGTTATGTAATCATCAACGCCGGCTTCAAAAGCGGCGACTTTGTCTTTTACGTCATCCAAAGCGGAAATCATAATTATGGAGATATTTTTGAAATTTGGATCTTTTTTTAGAATTTTCGTTATTTCCCTTCCTGTCATTCCGGGCATGATGTTGTCAAGAAGTATCAGATCGGGAAGAAATTTTTTCGCCTTTTCGAGGGTATCAATGCCGTTATCTGTTTTTTCAACAACAAACCCGAGCTTGGAAAGCATCACTTCAAAAAAATCAAGGTTTACGGTCTCGTCATCGGCAAGAAGCACCTTCTTTTGGACATTCATAGGGTTATCCTTTACTTGTTTTTTTAATTGTACACGAAACTGCCCCGAATAGCAACATGAAAATAGACATTAAAGTGAAAGCAATTGCCAGATAATCGCCGTAGAGGGTGTAAAGCGTGCTTCCGCTCGTCAGGGGCACTGATACGTTGATCCAAGCCTCCGAAAAGGGGCTTGCCATGGCAGTTATCCTGCCCTGAGGGTCTATGGCGCAGGTTTGGCCGGAAGAAGTGGAGCGTACCATGGGGCGGTAATTCTCTACAGCCCGAAAAACCGCCATTGAAAGGTGCTGGTTTTGGGCAGGCAGGCTGTTTGACCACGCGTCGTTGGAGATATTGACCAGCACGTCGGCTCCACGGCGGACAAAGCCCCGCGACAGGTAGCCGAAAGTGTCTTCAAAGCAAATCGGCGCTGAAAAAGTAAAGCCGGGCCCCTTAAAAACGGTCTCTTCCTTGCCCTTTTCCCAAAAATGGGTGTCCGCTTTTTCAAGAAAGTTGTAAAAAGAGGGAAACTGCTTTTTATATGGAAAATGTTCCGTAAAGGGAACCAGATGAATTTTTCTGTAAGCCGAGGAAATTTCGCCCTTTTCAAAGAGAAGCGCGGCGTTGTAATCCACGCGGTGTTTTTCGTCCGCGTTGGGATTCCTCGCCGGTTCCATTCGCGCGTCGTCGTTGCCGAGCAAAAAGGGCGTATCCTTTTCTGAAAGATACTCAAGCAGTTCCCTTACAAGCGCCCATGAGCTTTGATCGTCGCGGTAGTTGTTGTGCCAGTAAATTCTTGGGACGAACGCCGTCTCAGGCCAGACAATCATCTGCGGTTTCGGCTCGGAGGCGAGGGCTTCGTCAGAAAGGCGTTTCAGCACGGTGAGGTCTTTTCGGTATGTTTCGCTTATCTCCCATTTAGCCGGGGCTCTGGAAGCCCTCCAAGGATCGGTGTTGTGCTGAATAAGTGCAATCTGCGCTTTTGGAAAGGAAGAAAAATCCCTGCTTGTCACAATGCCGAAAGTGATAGAAGCGATGAAGACTGCTGTAAATGCGGCTGCGGAAATTTTTTCCCTGTTGCAAAACAAGGCAAGCGCGTTTACAACTGCGCGCCAGCCCTCGCTTACGCGCCAGTTTTTTAGCGCATCCGCCAAAGCGAAAGAGGGGAAGGTGACGAGCGCGGAGACTCCCCACACGCCTGTAATGCTCGCGATTTGAATTAGGGGAATTACGCGCCATTGCGAGTAGCCCGTTATTCCGTAGGAGTAGCCCAAGAATCCCTTTGTGCGCAAATATTCATAGGCAAGCCAGATGAGCCACTGCACAAGATACGCTCTTTTTGGAAATAAAAAGTCCGCCAGTTTTAAGAAAAGAAAAACTACCGCAAGATAAACAATATAAATTGAGTATACGATAGTTCCTGCAAGAGGATGAAAAGTTCCAAGCCAGTAATTGAAAAGGGCGTAAGAGGCAAGGCCGAAAAAAGCGCCCCAGCCTGCGCAGGCTAAAAATCCGTTCTTGCGAATCACCACAAGGATTGGGATGTACGCAAACCACGCGAGGAAGGGCAGGCCGTTTTTTATGAGGATGTTTGGAAAGGACGCGGCAAAAAGTATCGAAGACAGAACGGCAAGACCCAGATGAATCAGTATCGTTTTGTAATTGACAAAAAAAGAGGGAATCGCGCCAGCTTTTTGCGCGTCCTGAACTTGCGCTTTATGGCTTCGGCGCAGACTGCGGTTTTTCTTCTTTTTCATTGTTGATTGTCCATACAGCTTGTTTCAGCTCACGGCCTGAGCGGAAAGCCACTACGCCGTGGGAGTGAATGTCGATGCTCTCTCCCGTTCTGGGGTTACGCGCCCTTGGACGCGCCTTTCGGATTTTAACCTCGAAGGTTCCAAAACCGCGCAGTTCTATCACCCTGCCCCTGACAAGCGCGTCTTTCATCTCGTCGAAAAAAAGATCGATGGCGCTTCGAATCTCGGCGCGGCTCATCCCCGTTTTTTCATACAGAGCGTCTATTATGTCTGCCTTTGTAAATTTTTTCGCCGGCATATTATCTATTGTTAAAGAAACAAATTATTGCGCCGTCTTCATTACATTGTAGAAACGCTGCATCCTTGACTTTTTTCGCGCAGCCGCGTTTTTCGATATAATGCCCTTTCCGGCCGCGGTATCGATCTTTTTGATCATATCTTTTAAGGCCGCTTCCGTTTCGGGGTCTTTTTTCTGTGCGAGAGCCACAAACTTCTTCACGCTTGTTCTTACCGCGCTCTTAGCCGACTTGTTTCGCAGACGGCGCTCTTCGCTCTTGCGATGCCGTTTTTCCGCTGAACTGCTTTTCTTTGCCAAAGGAAACCTCCGTATTTTGTATGCGCCGTTTTAATGGCGTCTATTTGCTACTTAAAATCTGAAGGACGCCTTTCGGTCCTCTTGCATTTTTCACATTCCGCGATGTTTTTAACCTTTCCGCTGTCGAAGAGGGTTTTCATCTTTATTTCGCCCCCGCAGGAACACATAAACTTCTGTGTCGCGCTCGCGGTACGGCTGTTCTTACTGGCCTGTGCCATGGTTTTCTCCTTAAAATCAGTATATGGGACAGGGTACTATGAATGGGGGAAAGTGTCAAGAGGTGCGCAGTAATGTATGCCTGTAAATACTCCCACGGCCGGGATACGCAAAGCCCTGCCGGGGACTCGATGTCGTGGCATCTATCTATGTGGTTCTATCGGGTTATATGCGAGTCCAACTCCATATGCCCCCTGCAGAGCTTCGCGTACCCCGGCTATGAGATTTTTCCCGGGCATACATTACTGCAATTACTGGTGGAAAAGCTGTGAAGTTTTTTTAAAAATTTCGCGCTTGAGTAAAGCGCTATGCATATACGCGCCAATATAGGGGCATGAAAATAAACAATAAGTTTAAAGACAGTATGTTCACTATGCTGTTCTCTTCTCCCGACCTGCTCCGGGAACTCTACTGCGCGCTGGAAGGCGTAAACCTTCCGCAAGACGCGCCGGTTTCCATTAACACGCTTGAAAACGTGCTGTTCATGGAATTTAACAACGACATCTCTTTCGAGATTGACGGGAAGCTGGTTGTTTTGATAGAACATCAAAGCACCATCAACCCGAACAT
>JAISSH010000122.1 GCA_031273265.1 Treponema sp. | reverse complement strand
CGCAAACTGGACCGCCGCTATCCCCCCATTCAGAATCTACGCCATCGCCTATGGAAACGGCAGGTTTGTCGCCGGGGATGATGACGGCAAAATTGCGTACGCGAACTGGTAAGAGCAAGTGAAAGGTTACTAGAGTAAACCCGCCCTTGCATGAGGGCGGGAAGGTTTGAGGTTACACGGTGGGTTTCACCATTTTCTGAATTGACTACATGGCGGGTGCGCACAAGCCTTGACGGGGACATATGTCTGTGGATTCAAAAAACGCCAGACCAAAGTCTGCGTAGATAAATGCCACAGACATCGAGTCCCCGACAGGGGTTTGCGCAGCCCGCCTAAAAGTAAATTTTAAAAAATATTTTCTCGCTTCAGGCAAGCGCCAGTCATCTCCGCACCGTATATAGGGGTATGATTATTAATAACAAATTCAAGAACAGTGTGTTTACTCTGCTGTTCTCAGACCCCGCCCTGTTGCGGGAACTCTATTGCGCGCTGGAAGGAGTCTCACTCCCGCCGGATGCGCCGGTTTCCATAAACACTCTCGAAGACGTGCTGTTTATGGATTTAATCAACGACATCTCTTTCGAGATAGACGGAAAGCTGGTTGTTCTGATAGAACACCAAAGCACCGTTAACCCGAACATGGCTCTGCGCCTCTTGATGTACATAGCCCGAATATACGAAAAAATAGTCGAAGGGAAAAACATCTATTCAAGCAAAGAACTTCCAATCCCCAGACCTGAGTTTTTCGTGCTATACAACGGAATAAAGCCATACCCTGACGAACAAATTTTACGCCTGTCCGACGCCTTTAAAAAGCTGGAAGGACTTGGTCTCCCTGAAAAGGACTTTCCCGCTTTGGAACTTGTGGTGAAAGTAATAAACATCAACGAGGGGCGGAACAGGGAAATAGCCGAACGCTGTAAAAAGCTGTCCGAATACAGCGCGTTTGTGGCAAAGGCGCGGGTATTTGAAAAAGAACTCGGTAGCCGTGAAAAAGCGGTAAAAGAGGCTGTTAAATACTGTGAAAAACATGATATACTGAAGGAGTTTATTAGCCTGCATGGAACGGAGGTGTTGAGTATGCTATATACCGAATTTAAACTTGATGACGCGTTAGCGGTGCGCTATGAAGAAGGTTTGGAAGACGGACAGCAGGAAAAAACACTCGAAATCGCCCGGAACTTGCTGGCAAAGGGCTCAACACCCGACTTTGTGCGGGACATTACCGGGCTGGACTTGGAAACAATAAGAGAATTGAGAAATTAGAGTCTAAACATACTCTCTGAAATAACTCTGCGTCCTCTTGACACAATTCCGCTTTTTTAGTACGCTTTGATTCCCGTTACGATTAAGATTTTTTTTGAAGGATTGTTGATTATGAAGACAGTATTTGCAAAACCCGCCTCGGTGGAACGAAAATGGTATGTCATTGACGCCGAGGGGAAGGTTCTGGGCAGGGTGGCGGCAAAAGTCGCGTCCATTGTCCGGGGCAAAAACAAGGCTATTTTTGTACCGCATCAGGAAATTGGGGATTTTGTTGTGGTCATAAACGCGGATAAAATCGTGGTAACCGGCAGAAAAGCCCAGCAGAAGTTGTATTATCGTCATTCGGGCTATCCCGGAGGACTTAAAACTCAGACTTTTGAGAAGGCGATTGACAGGCATCCGACGATGCCGCTGGAAAACGCCATAAAGGGAATGTTGCCAAAGGGTCCGCTCGGCAGGAAAATGGCAAAAAACGCCAAAATTTACGCTGGGGCTAACCATCCGCATACCAGCCAAAAACCGGAGCCCATTGAGGCATAGAAGGAATAGATATGATTAAGAACCTTGGAATAGGCACTGGCAGAAGGAAAACATCGGTAGCGCGCGTTTATATCCGCGACGGAAGCGGCAAAATCACCGTAAACGACAAAGATGTAAACACATATTTCTCACTGGGAGAACACGTGCAGATAGTCCGCCAGCCATTGATGGTAACCGCCAGCGAAAACAAGTACGATGTTTTGATCAATGTTTACGGCGGCGGATGCAACGGACAGGCGGGCGCATGCCGCCACGGTCTAGCGCGGGCGCTTTGTCAGGTTGATCACACCAACTACGCCAGTCTGCGCAGTAACGGCTATCTTACCCGCGACCCCCGTATGGTAGAACGGAAAAAATACGGACGTCCCGGCGCAAGACGGCGCTTCCAATTCTCCAAACGCTAACCCAGAAGAATTGGCGTTTTTACGAGTTGAATGATAATTGTTTCCTTAAAATCAGAAGCCGCCGGAGAGCTTAACAGGATTGAGCTTTCCGACGGCTCTTTGTTTTCGTTCAGAATCTGCTACCTTCCGCCTGAAATAAACAATACCGACATTTGCGATTCAAACACAGCGGCGGGCAGGGAAATCACCGCCGTTGAGGAAGCGGCTTTTCGCCATGCTTCGGACTGCCTGCGGGCGGAAAAAACCGCCCTGCGTCTGATTGCCAGAGCCGAACAGTGCAGTCTTGGACTTGTCCGCAAACTTGAAAAACGCGGTCACGACACAGTCTGCGTCAACGCGGTAATTTCCCGGCTGACGGAACTGCGTCTTTTGGACGACAGCCGTTTCGCCCGCCTTTGGCTTGAGTCCCGCCTGCGCTATGCCCGCAGTCCGAGGCGGCTTCTCTCTTCCCTGTGCGGACGCGGCATTGACCGCGACGATGCCGAAGCCGCTTTGAAAACCGCGTTAGACGAAGAGGCGGAGTCCGCCATGCTTGCGCGCTTTGTAAAAAAACACGCGCGAAAAGCCGGCGACACACATTCACTGAAGCATCTGCTGAAGAGCGAAAGTTTTTCACCGCAGGCAATACGGCGTTTTTTTGACGAAGAGTAGCAAAAGACGGATGTTCGCGTCTACAGAAAAAAATCAATCATAAAGCGCACCATCTTTCCAATCGGGATAATGGTAATATTCATTTGATTCTGAATAATCAAAATTAAAAATAAAACAGGCAATCCAATTTTCCTGATTTTAATTTCCGTTTCAATATCAATATTAAATCCTGAAAAAACGATATGACTGCCGTCCAATGGCGGAATGGGGAGCAGGTTAAAAATAAAAAGACCAAAATTGATGGACGCGGCTACATACAAAACATAAAAAAGATTTTCTATAAAACCGTCAAATTCCAAATTGAAATAAAACATCGCTTTTATAATGAAGATCAACAGTATCCCCAAAACCAAATTTGAAAGAGGTCCCGCCGCCGCAATCAGCGCCTTGTCGCGGCGCAGGTTACGCAGGTTTTCGGGAGCGAACTGCACCGGTTTTGCCCAGCCAAACCCCGCGAAAATAATAAACAGTAAGCCGATAATATCAATGTGTTTAAACGGGTTCAACGTGAGCCTGCCCTGATCACGGGCGGTGTTGTCGCCCAATTTCCAAGCGCACAACGCATGGCAGAATTCATGAACAGTCAGTCCCAAAAGTACGCCGGGAAGCGAATAAAAGATACGTTGCCAATCCATACCGTTAACCTATCTTAGTATCACTTTGGCAAAATATTTTGTCAAGAAATAAAGTCCAAAAATAGTCAAAATTGGAATAACAATATTTGTAAAAATAAATATTATAAAAAAGTTAATCATGTCCTCTATTAACGCATTGCCCAAATCTTTGGCGTTAGTCATATAACCAATAATTGATTTTCCAATTCTTTTTAACCCTGTTATTTCTTCTTCCATGCTTTCGGCGGCTTTATTTTTTTCCTCTATCGAAGAAATAACATTTTTTACGCTATTCGTTAGTATTTTTTTTTCTAATAATGTTGACACCTGAAAAGATATTGGTATTGCCAACGGTATTATCAAACCTATTAAAACCGACACCATGACTACTTTGTGCACATTGGATCTGTTTTTGTACGTCCATACGGTTACAATGGCGACAACCGTGCAAACGGGAATTACGACAAGAAAAACAATATAACCCGATATTGCCAGTAAAATTTTTTCAAAAAGAATCGCGCCAAGCGCCCATAAAAGCAGATTGGAAATTTTATCCAGAACATTATCAATCGGGGCGAGAAATTCAAGGGGATTTACGGACGCCTCGACAAAAAAACTGCCCCCTATCTGAGCGGACTGTAAAACATTAATGACGCCGTTTATAACTTTCAATGTCGCCCAAATACCCAAAATCTGCTTCGATTTTTCGGTAAGAGTTTTTTGAATTGAGATGGAACTTTCGTCCTTTTCAGATGAAGGCGCGTCTTTATCAGTTTCAATATCAGGAACTAAAAATGAAATTACAGGGGATCTCCGCTTGTTGACAGGCGAATCTTTTTCCACCCGGCTTTCCTTCTCCTTCGGCTTATCTGAACCAAGCAGTACAGAGCCGAAGAAAAATGAGCCGAAACCAATTACAACCAGCACGGCAGTGAAAATGATACGTTTTGTCATAACTCGTCATTATATCACTGAAATACGCGCTTTAACCATATTGCCGTTTATGCCGATTTATAAAGTATGTTGATAGGCTTAACGGGAAAATATTGCGCGGGGAAAAACCACGTCGCCGCCCTGCTTGAAGCGCGGGGTCTGCCCGTTCTCGACGTTGACAAGCTCGGCTATCAGGCACTTGAAGCCGAAAAAGAGACTGTTTTTTCCCAATTTGGCGGCGATCTGCGAAGACCCGACGGCTCTCTGGACAGGCGGCTTTTGGGACAGCGCGTCTTTGGAAACCCGGAAAAACTCGCCGCGCTTGAGGCAATTGTCCACCCTGCCGCAAACCGCCTGACCGACGAATGGGCAGCCGCTCAAAGCGGGCATTGTGTAATAAACGCCGCCCTTTTGCACCGTTCGGCGGTTTTTAACCGGCTGGATCGAATTATCATTGTTACCGCTCCCTTTTTAACGCGGTTGTTAAGGGCGCGGCGGCGCGACAGGCTTTCATGGCGGGAAATTTTAAGGCGTTTTGCCAGCCAAAAGAATTTCACCTCTCAATATTTAGCTGTAAACGCCGAAATTTATAAGGTAGAGAACTCAGGGCTTTCAAAATTGGAACGCCGGGTTAATAAGATTTTAGAGGGGATTTGAAAAAATGGAAAAAGAACAGAAAAAAATACTATTGGTTGCCGTATCGGTCGGCGTTTTTTTGCTTGTAACAATCACAGCCGCTATTGTTATCCTGACGCCCAGAACTCCTGTTGAAGGAAGCGCGTTTTCTTCATCGCGCCCGATCAGGGTTCAGCCGGCAACGGAAACCGTCAATATTCAGCCTCAGCCGGAAACCGGCAAAACGGTCGTAAATATTGAAGATTCCGGCGCGGCAATTCCGGTCGATAAAAACGATGGGGACAGCCTGACTATCAATATACCTAAACCCACTACCGCCGCAGTCCCCGACAGCCCTGAAATTGTCAATCCCAAACCGGCTGTAGCCGCCAAACCTGCGCCCGCTGCAAAACCCGCAGCCGAAAAGCCCGCCCAGACTGCGGCAAAAAAACCCGCTACAGCGGTAAAATCTTCCGCCAAAACAGCGAATGATTACTGGGTACAGACCGGCGCATTCTCCGCCATAGTCAGAGCCGAAGACGTAAAAGAACACCTCGCTTCCAAAGGTCTCACCTCAATTATTGAAACCCGTGTTCGCGCCTCAGACGGCATACAGTTGTACCGCGTACGCCTGGGACCCTACACTTCCGAAAAAGAAGCCAATCACTGGCTTGAAATTGTACAGTCAATTGACGGTTTCAACGATAGCCAAGTCCGCCAGACAGTCCGTCAGCAGTAAGAGCGCGGGGTCTGTCCCCGCCCTCTAATTGCCTCAATCCCGTCTTTCCGCTAAAATGTTTATTAATGAAATTGCTATTGATCCATACCAAAGAAGAAGAGGAAACAGCCCGCTGGGTTGGGTCTGTTTTATCGGGTCTTGGTATTCCTTTCGAGGCTTTTCTCCTCAATTCCGCAGAGGACATGGATATTGATCGATTCACCGCCTTATTTAACTTTTCCGGTTCAGAGGAAAACGATAATGATTCTACAAACGCCCCCACCCATGTGTTGATTGCTTCGTCCCTTAATTCCCAGTGGTTCGATTTTCTTGCGGGGTTTGCATTCGGTTCACAAATACACATTCTGATATATAGAGAGGAAGCCATACCGGGCATATCAAAAGAATTCGCCGCTTTCTTTACATTTCTTGGGACGGAAGCGTCGCTGCAAACTTATCTTCAAGTCGAAAACGAAGTTTACAGAAAGCAGGAAGCCGCAAGGAATATAATCAAATCTCAGGAAAGTCTGCTCAAGATGGGTATTCCCATAACGGTAAAATCTTTCGCCCAATGCGTTATTGAAGACCGTGTCAATGAAATCTCCTTGTTTCTTGCCGCCGGTTTCTCTGTCAATTCCCGAAACAATGAAGGGGTTCCTATGCTTAATATTGCCGTCAGAAACGGAAGCCATGAAGCCTCTCACTGCCTTATCAAAGAAGGCGCTGATGTGAATCTTCTGGCTGATGACAGAGGTTCAACCGCTCTCATAGACAGTGTTATGGCGCAGCATCAGGATATCGCGGATGAATTAATTAAAGCCGGAACGGATCTGAACGTGAAGGACAAGAATGGGCAGACGGCGCTGATTGTGGCGGCAGGGAACAGCAAGGAAAAAATGGTGGAGTTACTTTTGAAAGCCGGCTCCGATCCGGATACACCGGACATACTTGGCATGAGCGCGAGAAAGTACGCGTCTCTATTTAAAAATGAAGCGATACTGACTCTTTTCAATACTATTGCGCCTGTGAAGGGCGCCTGATATTTTTGAACAAAAACCGTTAATTGCGGCGTTCGGTAAAATACTGTGGTATAATGGGCAGAAGCCGCGGTCGGCGCCGGTCTACTTTCAAAACTGGAGTTGAAAAATGTACGTTGTTCATGTTGATAATAGCGCGTTTTTCCGCAAAGTCATGAAACATTTCCTGTCGGAATTAGGTCTTGAATCAAAAAGTTATGAACGGGGCGAAGATGTGCTGGACGCGGTAGAAGCCCACGAAGTATCCTGTGTTATCACAGGTTTGGAGCTTATTGATATGAGCGGCGAAGATTTAATCAGACGGCTTCTCTTCTCCTCTTACTCAATGACCCTTATTGCGGTAACAGGCAGTGAAAGCGAGGAACGGGCTCAACGCCTTTCGGAACTGGGGGTAAAGGCAACTATCCAGAAAGGCGGCGACTGGAAAGAAAAACTCCGCGAGTATTTCTGATTTTGATAATGCCAATTGCATCAATTCTGCCTTTACGCTAAAATAAAACCCATGAATGTAATCGCTTTTAACGGAAGCCCCCACAATGACGGCGTTGTCGCAAAGGGAATTTCAATAATGAAAGGAGAGCTTGAAAAAGAAGGCATAGCCGTAGAAGTTCTCCATGTTGGGGATAAAATTATCCGCGGCTGTATGGATTGCCGAGGATGCCGGGAACTGAAACGCTGCGCGATTTCAGGCGACATTGTAAACGAAGCCTTTGAAAAAATGCAAACTGCGGACGGCGTTATACTTGGAACTCCCGTTTATTACGGCGGAGTAGCCGGAACTTTCAAAAGTTTTCTGGATCGCCTCTTTTTTCCCGGACCCGACATGAAGTTCAAAGTCGGCGCAACTGTCGTTTCCCTAAGACGCACCGGCGGCATATCAACCTTTCATCAACTTAACAATTATTTCAACTTGTCGCGAATGATCATCACCCCTGGCGTTTACTGGGACGTTATTCACGGAAACAACGCGGAAGAAACGCTGGAGGACAAGGAAGGTCTCCAGATCATGGAGATTCAGGGGCAAAACATGGCGTGGCTCATCAAGACCATATCCGCCGGAAAGAAAGAAATCCCCCTTCCGCCCCCGATAATTGAGCGGGTAAGGACTAATTTTATACATTAGTCCGGTATCCACAGGCTGACTTGACCCGCCTCTCAAATTCCATTATCATTAATACCAGACTGGACAAACGAACCCGTCTTTATTTATATTTTAAGCGCCAATATACGGCGTAACAGACCCATAGGGAGCGGTGTCCGAGCGGTTGAAGGAGGCGGTCTTGAAAACCGTTGAGCCGAAAGGTTCCGGGGGTTCGAATCCCCCCTGCTCCGAGACGGTATGTAACAATACCGAAAAAATATTAACCTAATGGTAAAAGGTTAAAAAATTAGCGGATCATTGGGGGATTCGAAACGAAGCGTTGCTGTAAGAATTTCAAGGCGAAAGCCTTGCCTTGAAAAAGGTCGGCGCATGGACGCGCCGGGCAACGCGGAGACGCGTGTACGGCTGACTAAAGTCAGCCTACCTATACGGAAAATGCAGCGTTTATTTACGCTACGCCGTGTAGTATTTATTGGAGAGGCAGTCCTTTGGACTGCATGAATCGGGCGGGGGGTGGAAGGAGCAAACAGGACGTTTGCGACTGGAACCCCGAATCCCCCCTGCTCCGATACGGTATTTAGTAATACCACGGTATGTAATACCGAGAAAATTCCCTTTACTGGAGCGGTGCGAGAGCGGCCGAATCGGGCTCCCTGCTAAGGAGTTGTGCCCCGAAAGGGTACCGGGGGTTCGAATCCCCCCTGCTCCGATAATGGTATGTAAAAGTACCGAAAAA
>JAISSH010000098.1 GCA_031273265.1 Treponema sp. | reverse complement strand
CGGAAGGCGGAACTGATTGTAAAGTCGTCAGGTCCGTACAGGAACCCCTCTAAAAAACTTTCGTAATTGCCGTATTTGTCCTCAACCTCCAGCCTTTCAAGGAAATCCCTGTAGGAATTCTTGTCCCTGTCGAGCGTCGCGTCGTGGTAATCGAAAAAGGTGTCAAGGGTCGTGTATACGCGCTCAGCGTACCTTCCAAGCCAGTAAAGGTTCGAGCTGTGTTCTACCGAGATAATACCCATGTGTCCTTAAACCCTCCTCCCTGCGAAGAATTGACAATGTACGAACCCTCGCGGCGCGAAAAACGCGTCAGTCCGCTAGGCCATACGCGCGTGGTTTTGCCTGTGAGAACATAAGCTCTCAAATCGGCTTTCCGCGCAATGCGGCTGCCGTCCGGTTCCATTATATCAAGATCGATGAATTCAATAACCTCCTGAGAGATGAACCGCCTCGGCTCCCGCTTAATCGTCTCTTTTAACTCGGCAAGTTTTTCCGCCGGCAGTTCGCTCCCGAACACAACGCCGTAGCCTCCCGCTTCCGATACGTCCTTGATAACGAGCTTCTCAATGTTCTCAAGCGTGTACTTAAAGTCGTCCTCGTAATACGGGAGGTATGTCGGCGCGTTTTGCAAAATCGGCTCTTCGTTCAGATAGTATTTTATCATTTTAGGCACAAAATAATAAATGCCCTTGTCGTCCGCGACGCCGTTGCCCGGCGCGTTGATGATAGCCGCGTTTCCGGCGCGGTACGCGTCCATGATATGCGGCACGCCGATAAGCGAATCGGAGCGGAAGGTCATGGGGTCGAGGTATTCGTCGGAGATGCGCCGGTACACCGCGCCGACTTTCGCGTTTATGCCAAGATAATCCCTCACATACAGCGTCGCGTTTTCAACATAGAGCTGAGAAGCGCCGACAAGAAGCGCCCCCGTGCGCTCGGCAAGATACGAATGTTCAAAGTAGGCGGCGTTGTACCTGCCCGGCGTCAATATTACGTTCAGCCCGCCGCAGTTTACATGATCCATGGTTTCGCGTAACATATCGGAATAATTGCGGTTATCGGTTACGTTGTTCTGGGAAAAAGCTTCGGGATTGGCGATGCGGCAAAGCTCCCTCGCGATCAGCGGATAGGAAGCGCCGGACGGCACGCGCAGATTGTCTTCCAGTATGTACCACGCGCCGGTTTTCGCCTGCACAAGATCGATGCCGGAAATGTGGCTGTACACATTTTTGGGCGGAGAAATATTATTGCACTGAGGCAGATAGCCCTTGGAAATGTAGATGAACTCTTCGGGAATCACCTTATCGGAGACAATCCGCGCCTTTGAATAAATGTCCGCTAAAAAGCAGTTTAAGGCGTTCACCCTTTGGACAAGCCCCCTGTCCAAAAAGTCGAACTCTTCGCGGGAGATGATGCGCGGAACGGCGTCGTAGGGGAAAAGCTGTTCGATAAACTCACCGTTCTTGTAAATCCCAAATTTGACGCCGTACCTGATCATCAACTTGTTGATTTCCTGAGAGGAGGCAATTGAAAACATATCCATCTCTGTTTCTCCCATGAAGGGTATTAAACCCTCGTTTCCTCACTCGCTCGATCATGTCTGTGCAAGCACGACCGTGATCTCGCTCCGTTCGTCAATAAAAAAGACGTATGCTTCTCCGCAACCATCCGGGGACGGTTACAGACAAACACACGCCTTTGTGCGAAACGAACCCCGCAATGGGGCGTCTGCGTTAAATATGTAAGAAAATAAGGATATTGTCAAGGTGCTTAAAAAAATTGACCGTTTTTTTTAAGCATTCCTAATTACTATCACAGAAAACCTCTGCTTTCTACATACTATAGTTAATTCTCGAATTTGTCAAGCAAAACAGGGAAACAGGAGGTATCGGAAACTGTTCCTTTTAAACGGTAGTTTATTTTTTGCTACCTAAAAAGGAGTTTTGTATGAAGAACATTATCAAATCATTGATAGTTATCGCGCTTGCGGCGGTAATCGGGTTCTCTTTTGTTTCCTGCGGCGGCGGTGATGGTGACGATACCATACCGGTTAAATGGCTGGGAACATATCAAGGTGTTGGAATTTTTGAAACACTTGATGGCAATCTATTTGACTGTTCAGCTAAGGTAACCATTTACAATAATGATGATTATGGCGGTGCATTCTCATTTGAATTTAGCGATATCAACAATATCAACACCCACTACAGGGGGGAAGGAATGGCAAACATAAAATCAGGCGGAACTATAGCGGGCGATTTAGCCGGTGAATATGTACATATTTTTTGTGGTGACAACAGAAAACTAGGCATATTAGTGAATATACCGAGTGAAAGAAAGGTTCAAGCATTCTTTGGCGCAAAGATGAGCGAAATAATTCTTGAGTATGAACAAGAGGGTGTTACCGCGACCCCTGCAATAAGCGCCAATGGTATAAGCACAGACATCATATATTCTTTTGATGGCTATAAACAATACTGATATAGGCAGTATCGGGGGTTTGTCTGCTTTTTCGGGGGAATAGCTTTTTTTGCGGCACTGCGTCTTTGCGATAGGCTCTTTTCCAGACCCGCCTTCCCAATTTCCTCAAAAATCGCTACACTTAGCTCAACATATATGGAATTCAAAAACTTTAACCTGCACCCCGATTTACAAAAAGGCATCGACGAAGCCGGGTATATAAACTGTATGCCGGTTCAGGAGCAGGTGCTGACCCATGCTTTTGGCGAACACGGCGCTCCCGCTCAAGACCTGTACGTCCAGTCCCAGACGGGGACGGGCAAAACCGCCGCGTTTCTTATCGTGATTTTCCAGCGGATGCTGACCGAAGAAGCCCTTTTCAAGCGCAAGGCGCTTATCATGGCTCCCACGCGGGAGTTGGCGGTACAAATCGAAGAAGAAGCGAAAATGCTCGGCAAATATCTGCCGTTCAAAACCGGAAGTTTTTATGGAGGCGTCGGCTATGCTCAGCAGGAAAAATTGCTGAGGGAAAACGCGCAGATTCTTGTCGGGACGCCGGGACGCGTTCTCGACCTCAATAAATCGGGCAGAATGAATCTGATGGAGATTGCGTTTCTTGTTCTTGATGAAGCGGACAGAATGTTTGATATGGGCTTTTACCCCGATCTGCGAAAACTGATTAGAGTAGTGCCTTCGACTGACCGCAGGCAGACGATGTTGTTCAGCGCGACATTGAATGCGTGGGTAAAAAATCTCGCGTGGGAATACACAAAGTCGCCGTTTGAAATTGATATTGAGCCGGATGTCGTAACGGTAGAGGAAGTAACGCAGATTCTCTACCATGTTCCTTCGGAAGATAAAATGCATCTGATGCTTGGCATTCTCAAGAGGGAACAGCCTGAAAGCGCGATAATTTTTTGCAACACAAAGAAAAGTACCGAGATTGTCGCAAAGCGGCTGAAAATGAACGGTTACGACTGCGAATTTATCATCGGCGATTTGCCGCAGGTAAAGCGGCTGAAGGTGATTGACGATGTGAAAGCGGGAAAAATTAAAACGCTTGTCGCCACCGATGTCGCGGCGCGCGGTCTTGATATTGAAAGCCTCTCTATGGTGATAAATTACGATCTGCCCGTTGAAGCTGAAAACTACGTTCACCGTATCGGCAGGACGGCGCGCGCCGGAAAGACAGGCAAGGCAATCACGCTGTCCAGCGAACAAGATGTTTACGAGTTACCCGCCATTGAGCGTTATATCGGTAAAAAGATACCGTCGGAAATTGCCGGGCAGGAACTTTACACTGACGATAAAAGCGCGGGGCAATATATACGCACAGATTTTTATGAAGAGCGCCACACGGACGGAAAAAGACGCGACACAAGAAAAAGAGACGAACCGCGAAGAGGCAGGGAAAGAAGCGGACACAAGCGCGAAACCGCTCCCCGCGGGGGACACGGTGCGCGCAATAGCGACGCGGCGCATAGCGGCGGCGTATCGCACGGAAGCGGCGTTACGCGCAATAGCGGCGTTACGCGCGGCGGTGATGTTACGCGCAAACCAAGCGCAAAACCCGCCGGGTCTGAAAGTCAGGATTTGTCGCGGCTTTCTATGGAAGAGCGGATGGCGCATTACAAAAAAAAATACTCAGGTCCCGAAGCCAAACACGGCGGAAACAGGGAGCACGGCAGAAAGGACGCAAAACACCATCATTCAGCTAACGCCGGAAAGACAAATCATCCTAAAGTTCAGCATAGCGAAAAGCAAAAAACACATGAACAGCCGATTGCCGCCAAGAAGGGAATACTTTCAAAATTTATAGGACTGTTTAAGAAAAAATGATAACCGTTACAGAATTAAGCCTAATTTTCGGAGAGCGGACGCTTTTCAAAGACGTAAATTTAAAATTCACTCCCGGCAACTGTTACGGGATAATCGGCGCGAACGGAGCGGGAAAATCCACTTTTTTAAAAATTCTTTCCGGCGAGATTGAGCATGATAAGGGAGAAGTTTCAATCGGTAAAAATCAGCGTATCGCGGTATTGAAGCAGGATCACTTCGCGTTTGAGGAATATCCCGCGCTGGAAACAGTGATCATGGGTTACCCGAAACTCTACGCCGTGCAGAAAGAGCGTGAGGCGATCTACGCTAAGGAAAACTTTACCGAAGACGATGGAATGCGCGCCAGCGAGCTTGAGGCGGACTTCGCCGATCTCGGCGGCTGGGAAGCCGAAGCGCAGGCAGGTCAGCTACTTTCGGGACTCGGTCTTGATGAGGAAGATCACGGCAAACTAATGGCGGAACTGGACGAATCTAAAAAAGTGCGCGTTCTTTTGGCGCAGGCGCTTTTCGGCAGTCCCGACATTCTGCTCCTTGACGAGCCGACCAACGGTCTCGACCTTGAATCGATCTCATGGCTTGAAGATTTTTTAATTGATTTTCCCAACACGGTAATTGTCGTTTCCCACGACCGCCATTTTCTAAACGCGGTCTGCACAAATGTTTGCGACATCGACTTCGGCAAAATCACGCCTTATTCCGGCAACTACGATTTCTGGTATCAGATGAGTCAGATTCTCCAGAGACAGGCGCGAGATCAGTTGAAAAAGCGCGAAGACAAGGCGAAAGAATTGAAGGAGTTTATCCAGCGGTTTGCGTCTAACGCAAGCAAGAGCCGTCAGGCGACAAGCAGAAAAAAAGTTTTGGAAAAACTCGACCTTGAAAATGTGCCCGTAACAAGCAGAAAATTCCCATACGTCGGCTTTAAGCCGGAGCGCGAAATCGGCAACAATGTTCTTCGTGTGGAAAAACTGAACTACTCTTTTGAGGGGACGGCTCTCTTAAAAGATTTTTCGCTAATGGTTAACAAGGGCGACAAAATCGCCTTTGTGGGAATCGAACACGCATCCAAGTCCGCGCTTTTTGACATTGTCGCGAGTGAAAAAACGCCTGAGAGCGGAGACTGCTATTGGGGGCAAACCACCTCATTTTCCTATTTTCCAAAAGAAAACTCCGCCTTTTTCAGTTCCGATTTATCAATTACCGACTGGCTGAGGCAGTATTCGCCAGATCAGGACGAAACTTACGTTCGCAGTTTTCTGGGACGTATGCTCTTTTCAGGCGATGAGGCGCTCAAGCCAGTCAACGTCCTTTCGGGTGGCGAAAAAGTCCGCTGTCTTCTCGCCAAAATGATGCTCTCAGGCGCTAACGTGCTAATTCTTGATGAGCCGACCAACCACCTCGACCTCGAAGCGATCACCGCCCTCAACGACGGACTTGCCGCCTTCGCCGGGGTTATTCTCTTTAATTCGCACGATCACGAGTTTATCAATTCAATCGCCAACCGCGTCATTGAAATTCTTCCTCAAGAAGAAAACCCCGGCGGCTATATCGACCGCATGATGCCGTTCGACGACTACCTTGTTGACGCCAACGTGAAACAGCTTAGAAGTGAAGCGTATCACCACGCGCAGAGACTGGGGATTTAGACTCTACTGAATATTGATATAAAACCTTTCCAGATACGAAATTCTTCTGCGAGCATCGTTTAAGCGGCTGCTCTGGGGATATTCGTTCACAAGGCGGCGGTAATAGTCCAGAGAAAGAAGTATGTTGCGACTCGGTGTGTTCGCTTCGTAGAACTGACCGTAATACCAATACAATTCGTCAGTACCGCCGGGGAAAATTTGCACGTACTGATCGAGTAACGCTATTGCCGCAGCCGCGTTTCCGCCGTCAAATGTTTCTTTCGCTTTTTGAAGTATAACTTCGGGCGGCAGGTTTTCCTGCTTTTCCGCGACCGCGCTGTCCGCCGGTTTCTCTGAGGGAAGCGCGCTTGCCGCTTGCGGCGCGGCAGGATTTTGCGGCGTCACGGAATCCTGCGGTCGCGCCGGAACAGTATCCCTTGCCGGTGCGGGCAACGATGGCGCGGCGTCTCCCTGCGCGGGAGATGTTTCTTGAGCTGGTCTCTGCGTGACTCTGCCCGGCGCCGGTTCTACATAGGCAATAGGTTCGGAAGGAGCGGCTAGCGTCTGTGACACATCGCTGTTATTTACAGCGCCGCTGTTATTCACCTCGCTCGAATCTGACGCGGCAGGTCTTGAGCCGGAACCGCCTTTCTGGATAGCCGCCTCATCAAGCGCGGAAGGCCAACGCGGCTGTGCCGTTACCCTGCCGCGATCAATCGGCGGACTGAACCAGCCCGCGCCTCCCGCGTCCGGCGCTTCTCCTACAATCACCTGCACGTGGTCGTTTAAAATATAGTCTCTGATAAAGTCCTGTCTGTAGAATTTCAACACATAAGCGCCGGCTTCTTCCGCTCTGAAAATAAAACTCTGTCCCTCAGGATCGAACCGTCTTGAACTGAAAACAATGCCGCGGCGGGAAGCAAGTTCGCCAATAAATATCCAGCCTGTTCCTCGAAATGGAATTTCCACGATTTGCCCCACCGTTGCGCGGACAATTCGGGAGAATATAATTTCCTCATTACGCGGAACTATTATTTCGGAACGGAAAGGAAAAGAAGACTCATCTCTTACGGCAGAAACAACAGGAGGCGTAACTCCGGGCGGAACATCGCCTTGCCTCTGCTGAGGTTGGTTTTCCGCGGCGGTCTGTTGATCTGGAGCGGGAGGTTTCTCTTCCGCGGGACCAAGCAAGGCAGGAGGCGGCAAGGACGGCGGAAATGCCGGTCTGGGAGCGGGAGCCGGTTCCTGCGTTATCTGCGCCGGGACTTGCGGCGGCGGACTCAAAGGTTCGACAACAGGCGGCGGTTCAATGACAGCCGCATCAACAGCAGGCTCATCATGTACAGACACTTCGACAGCGGCTGTCTCTTCTTTGGGAAGGAGATCGTCCGCAATTCCGGTTCCGGCTATTTCTTCCTGTTCAACTCCGGCGCTGTCTTCATCATCTTGGGTTTGTTGTTCAGATAAAAGCGCGCTGTCAGAATCTTCCTGTACAGGCGATTCTTCAATTTTTTCTACAGATGAATCCGGCTGAGATGAATCGGGCGTATCTTCACCGGGTTTTGGCGTTCCGGCGCATGAAAACATAAAAACAATCGGTAATATTAAAAATAATGAAAAAATATTTTTCATGGGACACGCTCCAATAATTCATCCACTGCGGCTTCGATCTTTTCCCTCCACTGTTCCTCGCCGTTTCTTAACGGGTCGCGCCAAAAAATGGCGGCATCTTCCTCCGTCCAGCTTGAACGCTGTTCCCGCTGTAACTGCACGCCGGGAACAAAATCCGGCTCATCGGGCAAAAAAAGCTCGTCCGGGGGAATCGCAATCCGAATGTTCAACCTGTCCGGTCCCGCCGGAAGCTCCTCTTTTCCGGAACCCGCTTTCGACAGAACCACTGACAAAACCAGCAGAACGACAACGCCCGCGGTGCAGATCAGGACAACCTGCCGCTTTTTTTCATCATTCATCTTCTGAAATCCGTCTTTAATATTACGGAAAATTCTTTCGGGAAAAGCCATTAATTTATTATACAAGAGAAAACAAAATATTTCAAACAACTTGTTAAAATCCCGCGGAATTGCTATCATAAAGCATGCAAGTTGAATTGAATTCGCGCGGAAACGGCGCGTGCCCGCTCTGCGCGTCAACCGGGAATTGCCGGGTTCAGGATACAATTATTAAAACGATGGACGCTTTTTCCAAAGAAGAAAATCCTATGGAACTGGTTATTTATTCCTGCCCTCACTTCATAGAAAAGTAAGCAAGGACTGAATATGAACGAGCGGCTGAGTTCCCTGTTGAAACGGTATGATGAATTGACCCTTCTAATTCAAGACCCCTCGCTGGTGAAGGATCAAAAACGTTACCGCGATGTAATGAAGGAACATTCCCGACTTGGCGAAATTGCCGAAATCCACGGTAATATTGAAAAACTTGAAAAGCAGATAGACGAGGCAAAGGCGCTCTTTCAGGAAGAGAAAGACCCGGAAATGAGGGAGCTTGCGCGGGAAGAACTTAAGGAACTGGAAACAAGGCTGGCTGATAACAACGACAAGTTGAAGCTCCTGCTCGTTCCCAAAGACCCGCTGGACGAAAAAAATATCATCATGGAAATACGCGCGGGAACAGGCGGAGAGGAAGCGGCGCTTTTCGCGGCAGACCTTTATCGAATGTACTCCCGCTTTGCCGAAACAAAGGGCTGGAAATTTGAAGTAATGAATTCCAATGATACGGAACTCGGCGGCATAAAGGAAATTGTTTTTTCCGTTAGCGGAAACAATGTTTATGAAAACCTCCGTTACGAATCGGGGGTTCACAGAGTACAGAGGGTTCCGACCACCGAGTCATCGGGCAGGATTCACACTTCGGCTGTAACGGTGGCGGTTCTACCGGAAGCCGATGAGACAGAAATTGACATCAGGCAGGAAGATCTTCGCATTGACGTAATGCGCGCGGGCGGTCCCGGCGGACAGTGCGTAAATACCACAGACTCCGCTGTTCGCATAACACATCTGCCTACGGGAATTACTGTTCACTGTCAGGACGAGAAGAGCCAGATTAAAAACAAAGCCAAAGCCATGCGAATACTGCGGGCACGTATCTACGAAGCGGAAGAAGCAAAGGCATCCGCCGAACGCGCTGAGGCGAGAAAAACCCAAGTCGGTTCCGGCGACCGCTCCGAAAGGATCAGGACTTACAATTTTCCAGACAACCGCGTTACCGATCACCGCATCGGTCTTACCTTGTACAAGCTTGACCGCATAATCGAAGGCGACACAGGCGAAGTTTTTGACGCTCTTAAACTTTCCGCCCGCGAGGAATTACTGCGCAGTACCAGCTCCGAATCCGCCGAATCTTAACCGGAACCGCGACCATGATCATCCGTGAAGCGTTAGCCGCTACCTGCGCCGATCTAAAATCAGCCGGTATCGAAACACCGTCTCTTGACGCGTCGCTTTTACTGGCTCATGTTTTAAACATCAGCCGCACGGCGCTTACTGCCTCAGGACAGGAGACGCTTTCAGAAGAAGCTTTCACCGCGTTACGCGCTCTTATTCAAAGGAGACTGAACGGCGAATGTATCGCCTACATACTCGGTAAAAAAGAATTCAGGGGTCTTGAATTTCTGGTAAACCCGTCGGTGCTTGTTCCCCGCCCAGACACCGAAACACTTGTCGAGGCGGCGATAACTGTTATCAAAGAATATGACAAAGCCCGCGTTCTTGATCTTTGCACCGGATCGGGCGCGGTTGCAATTTCTCTGAAAAACGAAATGCCCGCGCTCGAAGTTTGGGCGGCGGACATCTGCGCCGATGCGCTGGAAACCGCTAAACAAAACGCGCGGCGTCTTCTGTCAGACGGCTCAATTCAATTTTACTCAGGCGATCTCTACGATGCCCTCCCCCGCTCTCAATTTAACCTTATCGTCAGTAACCCGCCCTATATCCCCACAGATGAAATAAAGACGCTTTCAGCCGAAGTGCGAAATGAACCGCGCCTTGCCCTTGACGGCGGAAAATCCGGGCTGGAAATAATAGAGCGCATTATAAACGGAGCTTCGGAAAAATTAATTAAAGGCGGCGCGTTGTTGTTGGAAGCTGACCCCTTGCAAATGAAAAAAATTTCTGTTTTACTTGAAAAGAAAGGGTTTAATGAGATAATTATATATAATGATCTTTCGGGACTCCAGCGCGTAATCGGAGGTAAAACATGAAGAAAAAAATTATTTTTCTGCTGTCGGCATTTATTCTGTTTTCATGTAGTAATATAAAACCTATAACTCTTGACGACGAATTTGAAATCGAAAAGCCATACACGCTCACTCTCATAGCAACAGGCGATAATCTATTTCATGAAACTATAATTAAAACATTTAAACAGGGTGAAACCTACAATTTTGAATCTATCTACTCGGAGGTGAAAGACCTTATTCAAAATGCTGATATTGCTTTTATCAATCAGGAAACCGTTATGGCTGGCGAAAAATTCGGCTATTCAGGTTATCCGACATTCAATACTCCGCAGACTCTCGCCCAAACGCTGGCGGATACCGGCTTTGATATTGTAAATCAGGCGAATAATCACGCAATGGACATGGGTAAAGCGGGACTGCTTGCAACGCTGGATCTGTGGGAAACGATAGAGGGAATAACAGTGCTTGGAGCGCGGAAGTCGGGAGATCATCACAAAATTATTACAAAAAATAATATTACTCTGGGTTTTTTATCCTATGCCCACAGCCTTAATGGGATTCCCCTGCCGGCTGACAGTCCAAACCTTGTATCCATGAACAACAAAAATAAAATGGCGCAGGAAATTGACGCTCTGCGTCCGTTATGTGATTTTTTGATCGTTTCCATGCACTGGGGCGATGAATACGAATTAGTTGAACCTGTAAAATCACAGAAAGACCTTGCCGCCTTTCTCGCCGAACATAATGTAGACCTTATTATAGGACATCACCCCCACGTTCTTCAGCGCGTGGAAAAACTGCCCCGTCCCGACGGAAAAGAAACATTATGTTTTTATTCTTTGGGAAATTTTGTTTCCAACCAGATAGAAAAAGAAAGGATACTTGGAGCGCTTATGCTCGTAACTTTTACAAAAGATACAAACGCGCAAACGCTTTCCATTTCCGATTCCGGACTGATACCCGTAGTGTGTCATTTTGAGCAAGATTACACAAATACAAAAGCCTATCCCCTTTATTCATATAACGAAGAACTGCTGGAAAAACACCTGCTCCGCCGCAGGGACAAGAATTTGAATTTAGCTTTTTTTAATTCGGTTGTTGTCAGACTTGATACAAAAGTGATTATGCAATATCCTTTTTAATTAACAAGGAACGGTAAAATGGAAAAAACAAGATTTGGGAAAACAGGGCTTATGGTAAGCAGAGTCGCTTTCGGCGGTATTCCCGTAATGCGCGTAACAAAAGACGAGGCTGTAAAGCTGGTCAGGGAAACAATAAAACTCGGCATTAATTTCATTGACACCGCCCACGGTTACGCGGACAGCGAAGAAAAAATCGGCGAGGCAATCAAGGGAATGAAACGTGAAGAACTTGTCATCGCGACAAAATCTCCCGCCGATGACAAAAAAACTTTTAATGAACATCTTGAACTCAGCCTCAAGCGGCTGGGAACCGATTACATCGACATCATGCAGTTGCACAACATAGGTTCAACCGAAAAAAGAGACGCGTGTTTCGCGCAAGGCGGCGCTTACGAAGGCTTGCAGGAAGCGGTCAAGGCGGGCAAAGTGCGCTTCCCCGGCTTTTCCAGCCACAGCCTTGAGCTTTGCACAGAAATAATGAAAAGCGGAAAATTCGACGCGGTTCAATTTCCTTTCAATTTTATAGACAATGCCGCCGAAAAAGAAGCAATCCCGTTGGCAAAAAAACTGGATCTCGGTTTTCTGGCGATGAAACCGATGGGCGGCGGCAGACTGGACAACGCCGGTCTTGCGTTCCGTTATCTGCTACAGTTCGACAGCATAATAGCCGACCCCGGCATAGAAAAAATTGATGAAATCCGCGAGATAGCCGCCATTGTAGAAAGCAAGCCGACCTTAACGGCGCAGGATAAAGAGGTAATTGAAAAACTGCGCGCGGAATTTGGAGCGACATGGTGTCACCGCTGTGATTACTGCCAGCCCTGTCCGCAGGGAATCGACATAAGTTGGGTACTGTCAGCCGAAAGCTGCCGCAAGCGGTTTACGCTCGACCGTTTTAAGTTGATGCTCGGCAAGCCGATTGAAAAAGCGAAAACCTGCCAAGAATGCGGGAAGTGCGTTGACCGCTGTCCCTATCATCTGAAAGTTCCCGCCTTGATAAAGGAAAGCATCGCTTTGTGGGAAAGAGTAACCGGCTGACATTAAAAGGGTGAGTCACCCTTTCCCGCAAAATTGTTCTACTGCTGGATTTTAACACCGCAGTAGATCATTCTATTTTTCCCATTTTTTATTGATAAATACAAAGTCATTTTCGTATTTACCAAGCTTGGTTAGGGCAATGATCCAGTCAATTAGAGACCAAATTCCAGACCCGCCCATAGTGATAAGTTTTAGAATACCAAGTCCAATTTGACCTCTCATAAACCTATCCACTCCAAATCCCCCAAAGAGGAATGTTCCGACCCATGTAAAAACATGTTTGTTAATGCGCTTTTCCATTTGTCCCTTCTCCTTTTCCTAAAATAATTTAAGAGTAATATTCTCTTTTATATCATTATATTAGGAATTAATACTTTTGTCTATATTATTTATTTCCTTTGTGTTTTATAAACTGATTGTTTTGTTGATTGTTTCTTTACGGTTGCTTTTTTTCCTGTTTTGTGCTAGACTAGGGGCATGGAGCCGAAAATTGTATTTGTGCCTTCGGCGTTCAGACACGGGGTAACGCGAGAGGACATTCTTCATGCCTGTCGGACTAGAATTCGCGCCGGTCTGCTGGGAAGTTCTGGCAATAAATACGGTTTTATTGGCTTCAATCGGGCAGGTAATCCGATTGAAGTATTCTATAACCCCATTGGTGATGGTGTGATAAAGGTTTTTCACGCAATGGGTTGCCGAGATGGTATAATTGACCAACTGGAGGAGGAATAAACAATGACTTATACTGACATGACTGATGAAGAATACGCCGCTCTTGACGAAGAACTGACTCGTACTGTTCCCAAGCTGGGTCCTAACGACAGCGACTGGCTTCGCCAGCGCGAATTGCGTCTTTTGGGACTGACAAATCTATCCGTTAATTACATCGTGACTAAAGCAGAGGCTGATCATAAAAGTTTTGGACAGATCATTGAAGAACTGATACGGGAAAAAGTCACCGCCGCCGCTATATAATCCTTCTCTCATCTCTCCTTCAAAAATCGTGCCTGACACCGTTGCGTTACATCGGCTTCTCTGTCACCCAAACGCCGTCGGTGTAAACTCAACGAGGTTAATCGAGCCGTCCATGCCGTCTTCAACCAGATAGAAATATTTCCGCTGGCCGCCGTCCATGTAGGAAATGCCGCGCTGGGGAATATTTGACGCTTGCCATGCTACGTTGAAACTTTGACCGCCCACTATATACGGCCTTTCAAACAGCGTTTGTTCTTCGAAAAGCCCGTCGCCGTGGAAACCAATCGAAACATATCTAAAATCAGTTACCATGCCGCTGGGCGTTATGGCAATGTACGCTCCTGCTCCTTCATCTTCGAATACATAGCCGCCTTGATAAGTTCTTTCGGTTGCTTCTTTGACGGTAAATGTTACCGGGGCGGCGGTATCAAACCCTCTATTCAAATCACAGCCGACAAAAGATGTCCAAACATATCCGCCCATTATATGTCTGCCCATAACAAGCAGCGCCTTGTTTTCAAACGGGCTTATAAAGTAACCGAGAGGAAAAATATTGAAGGTGGGTTCTTCGGCGTTGGCTTCATGAACAACTTTTCTTTTTCCGTCCGTATCTACAAAAATTCTGTAGTTATCAACCATTACAACACCATCAAAAAAACCATCAGAAACCTCTTTTTTGGCAATATCCACAACAACGTTATAAATCTTGTTGTTATGTACAATAGGCAGTTTCCAGTATTCCGCCTGAGTAAATACAATCCCATGTTCTTTGCAGTAGTAGTTCTCGAAATTCTTGTAAGTATCGGCGTCTATGGGCTGCCAATTGTCGTTATCATCATAAGTACAAGGGGCGGCTCCGCCAAACAATTCCTTGTTGTCCATAAATTGAAGGATTGTAAAGTATGCGGTTGCTTCGCCGCCTTCGGAGTTGGTGTAGCTATACGCTACTTTCCCGTCTTTTGACCAGCCCCAAATCCTAAAATGTTTTTCATAGGGATCATATTTTTCTTCGGAATATTGATACAAATCTATGACAGGGGGAAGCGAAAGATCGCCGCCGCTTT
>JAISSH010000053.1 GCA_031273265.1 Treponema sp. | reverse complement strand
ACAAGAAAGAGATGAGAAAAACTAATGTATAGTAGACATGATTATTTAGAGAATAGCTATAATATTCTGTTGCCTGTTGCCTGTTGCCTGTTGCCTGTTGCCTGTTGCCTGTTGCCTGTAAGATCAGTCACAAAAAATGCCGATGGCATTTTTTGTGTTGGAGTTTGAAAATTTAAAATGGCGGCGCTTTTTTTCATATAGGGTAATTTTCCTGTTTTCTGGGGAAAATGTCAAGCGGTTTTATAAAAAATCGCTAATTTCCTCCTTTTTTGGGTTAAAAAAACCCCCTGTCGGGCGTTTTAGACCCGGTTTTTGAACCTTGACACCCGGTATTGGCGGGTATCCTGAACGACCAGCCTGCGCCCGGAGCTTTCCACGTTAGAAATACGATCGGCGGGCGACGGGTGCGTTGAATAAAAACCTACCTTTTGAGACCCCTGAAATTTCCGTAAAACATTCAACAGGTCTACAAGCGCTCCCGGATTGTAACCCGCATTGGCGAGAAGCTCCGCCGCTTCAATATCCGCTTCAAATTCCTGAGTTTGCGAATATCCGTTCTTTAACAGGGTCTCCACAGTATTCGCCACTGCGTTGCGATAACTCAACGTTTTATTCGCGTTTGGGTTGGTAGAAAGTTTTGCCGCAGAAGACGCGGCTCTGCCCGCTATTGCGAACATCTCGCTCTCAAATTTCGTATCGCTGATAATAGCAGTACCGTGCCTTAACATAACATGCGCAAGTTCATGGGCTATTACCGCCGCAAGCATATCTTCCGAAGTTGTCGATTCAATTAATTTTCTGGTGATAAAAATGTGACCGCCGGGAGTTGCAAACGCGTTATATTCATCGCTGTCAAGAATAGTTACATAGTAACCGTTAAAAGTGGGCGGTTTGAATGAATTAATCACAATGGTCTGGCAAATGCGGTTGAGATATTGAATCATCTCCTGATTTGTTGTGTAAGGTCTGTAAGCTTTAACAATATTCGCCGCGACTGCGCGCCCAAGATAGTATGTATCTACCGGAGTAAAATCATCTTCGCCGGTAGACGCAAAGGGATTGACATTGCCGGAAAAAGGATTTGAATTCGCGCTCTTTCCTTCGCCCTTTGCTAAACGTCCTTCGTCAACAAAGCGCGACAATGTGTCTAAGGGAACGGTTATTTTTTCCATTTCATCAACCAAAGTGTAATCCAATCCGCTTTGCTTGTATTCTACTTCCGAAGAAGGGGAAAAACCTTTTCCGGCGAGGGCGACTTCACTGGCTGTTATGGAAGACGAGCCGGACTGAACAAGCTGACGCGAGCTTAAATTATCGGACGCTACCCAGCCGGTATTATTCCCACTGCGAACCTGACTCCATTTTCCGTCAACACGAACAAGTGTTACTGCGGTTCCATATTTAAGAGATGCCAATTCTTTGGAAAAAAAGCCCGTTGAGGATTTTAAGGGCACGTTCTGCGCCGCTACATAACGTGTCTGGTTAGATTGGGCAAAAACCAGAGACCCCGCGCAAAATAATACAATCAATAAAAATAAATATCGTTTCATATAAGTTAACATATCTCTTTATTCTTAAAAATTCAAGTATTTTGAGGATTTTTGTAAAAAAACGAAAGGTCTGATCCTTGCGGAAATCAGACCTTTTTTGACTAAATTCGATATAATTAGCCATGCGCGATGCGGATTATCCTTCCTACCTTGAACCTCTCAATCCTGAACAACGGGAGGCTGTTCTTCACACCGGAAAGCCGCTGTTGATACTGGCTGGCGCGGGGTCGGGAAAGACGAGGGTAATCACCACGAAAATCGCGTGGCTCATCAGGGAAAAGGGCATGGATCCGCGCTCGATTCTGGCGGTAACGTTTACAAACAAGGCGGCGCGGGAAATGGCGGAGCGGGCGAGGTTGATTGACGAGCGCGCGGGCGACGCCATGCTGAGAACCTTTCACTCTTTTGGGGCGTGGTTTCTCAGGCGCAACGGAAAACTTGCGGGGCTTGATTCGTCATTCGTTATTTACGATGATGACGATGTCGTTTCCCTTCTTTCAACAATTATGGAAAACGCCCCCAAGCCCGAAGTTAAACAGTGCGCCCACAATATTTCCCGCGCGAAAGATTATTTTCTCTCCCCCGAAGATCCCCTCCTTGCCAAAATCGACGGCAGAAAAAAATTCCGCGAAATTTATGCGCGTTACGAAGAGCGCATGGCGCAGATTGGCAATGTCGATTTTGGCGATTTGATCAAAAAGCCGACGGAGATTCTCCGCAGTCAACCGAAAGTTGCGCGGCGTTTTCGTGAGCGGTTTCAGGTGATAATGGTGGACGAGTATCAGGACGCGAATGTCGCGCAATTTCATCTGCTCAAAGAACTGTGCGGTACGGAAACTTATGTGTGCGTTGTCGGCGACGACGACCAGTCCATTTACCGTTTTCGCGGCGCGGAAGTGAAAAACATTCTTGAGTTCCCCGACCGTTTTTCCGGCGCGGACATTATCCGCCTTGAACGGAACTACCGCTCCACCTCTCCCATTCTTCAAGCCGCGTCTTCGGTGGTGGACTACAACAACGGTCGTTTGGGAAAAACTCTCCGCGCCGAAAGGGGAGAGGGTCCTCTGCCGGTTCTTGCCTATCTGCCGGATCAGGATATTGAAGCGGATTATTGCGCGGATAAAATCGAAAGCTCTGTAAAAAACGGAGAGGCTAAGTGGTCGGACTGGGCGATACTTTACCGCACCAACGCTCAGTCTCTGGGATTTGAGACGCTGTTTCTGCGCAGAAAAATTCCCTACCGCGTTGTCGGCTCACTCAAATTTTATGAAAGGGAAGAAATAAAAGACGCTCTCGCGCTTCTTTCGTTCATGGTGAATCCCCGCGACGAAGTAGCTTTCCGCCGCGTAGTGAATAAACCAACGCGGGGCGTGGGTCCGGTAACAGCGCAGAAAATTATCGAAACTTCGATAATCAACGGCGGAGATTTACTGGAAACAGGCGGCAAGATTGAACTCGCGCAAAAAGCAAGAAGCGGTATTAACGCTTTTTTCAAAGTGATAAATGACGGGCTGGCGTTACTTGAAAACGAAGTTGCAGATAACGGAGAAAAAACCGCCGATGGAAAGGAAGCCCCGCCCAAAAAACGGAAACAATCGAAAAAAAAACAGCAGGGGTTGGTATCCGGCGAAGGGCTTTCAGTTCTTGTCGCACAGCTTGTCAAAGATTCGGGTATCGCCAATTATCACGAGGCGCAGGACGAAGTTACGGGAAACATCAGGCTTAACAATTTGCAGGAACTTGTGAACGCGGCGAGTCTGTACCCGCAAAACCGCGAAGGACTGCTTGAATTTCTTGAACATATCGAATTGGATCGCTCACTGGAGGACGATTCCAACAAAACAAGCGATCCGAAGAATTCGGTAACTTTCATCACTTTTCATAATACCAAAGGTTTGGAATTCAGGCGTGTTATAATGACGGGAATTGAACAGGGAATTTTCCCCAGAGAAGATAAAAAAGGCGAAGAGCTGGAAGAAGAGAGACGGCTCTTTTATGTGGGAGCGACCCGCGCAATGGACGAACTTTATTTGACAACCTGCGCCGAACGGCGTATGTATGGAAGAACTTTGCCGTCTCAGCCGTCTTTGTTTTTGCGGGAGATTGACAGAGGCTGTTTGCAAATTTACGATAAACCAGCCGAACGGCAATCGTTTTACAAACGACAGTCATTCGCGGGACGAAGTTTTAATCAGTTTTCTTTACCGGCTGTTTCCGCCGCAAACAACGAAGTTGAAGAAAGAGCCGGCTGGAAAAGGGGACAACGGCTGTTCCATGAAGACAACGGCTACGGCGCGGTAATGGAAGTGCGCGACAGCGAGGACGGTCCTGTTGTGCGCGTTCGTTTTGATTCGGGAAAAGAGACGCGCTTTCTAAGCGAGTTTCAGGGCAGGGCATACGAAAAAATGGGAGACGACTATTAAAATGACATCTAACGCAGATAGAAACGAATTTTCCCTTTTGAAAACTGTCCCTGCCGTCCTGCGCGCGCGAGGCTTCCGTCTTTACACACAAGACGGACGGCGTTTAATCGATCTCTGGCTAAACGGCGGCGCGGCGGTGTTGGGTCACACTCCGCCAAATCTTCTGCGTGAATTAAAAAACACCGCAAGCAGAGGCTTGTACGCGCCGTTCCCGCATTTTACAGAGAGCCGCTTCATCAAAGCCCTGTCAAAAATTTTACCGGGACGCAGTTTCCGGTTCTACGCCGCGCCGCCGCCGGAACTGACCGCGCTTTTCAACACCGGAAAAGCCGCTCTTTGGCGTCCCTTTAACGACCCCGTTTCCCCTTTCGCGGTAGCGGAAAACGCGCCTTTCCTTGTACCTGTCATGCCCGGAATTCAACTTTGGCGCGATAATCTGCCGATGGGTCTGTGCGTTGCCGCCGCCGAATCAGAAAACCAACTCGCAAACTTGCCCGCAAGCGACATTCTTTCGCCTGTGCTTCTCGCTGTCGTTGCGCGGGGTGTGTACGACCTTCTCGCCGCGCAGAATCGGGCAACACCGAATTTCCCGCACATTGCCAAAGCCCTGCAAAGCGGCAAAACTTGGCGGCAGCAGGGCATTTACCTCTACCCAAAAGAAAAACCCGCCCCGGAAACTTGGACTGCGCTATTCAAAAAATTTCTTGAAGCGGGATTCCTTCTGCCGCCAACTCCGTCCCATCCCCTCATTCTCCCCGGCGAACTTTCCGCTGGCGAAGAAGCGAAACTGGCGGCGGTGTTAAGCCCTTGAAACTTCCCTAAAAATCTGCAATAATTCTTTTACATGAACAAGTTTATTTTCGTCTCAGGCGGTGTTTGTTCCAGTTTAGGCAAGGGTGTTGCCGCTTCTTCGATAGGGGCTTTGCTGGAAAGCAGGGGGCTTAATGTCCGCATGGTCAAATGCGACCCTTACATCAACGTGGACGCGGGAACAATGAGTCCGTATCAGCACGGCGAAGTTTATGTAACCGACGACGGGGCGGAAACCGACCTCGATCTTGGCAATTACGCGCGTTTTACCAAAGGGCGGTTGAGCAAGGCAAACTCAATCACCACCGGGCAGGTTTATGAAGCTGTCATACGCAAGGAACGCGAAGGGCAATTTCTGGGGCGGTGCGTGCAGGTAATCCCCCACATAACCGATGAGATAAAAAACCGTATTTTGGCGGTTGCCAAAGAAGATAACGAGACCGATGTTGTGATCATAGAAATCGGCGGGACTGTCGGGGACATCGAATCTATCCCCTTCCTTGAAGCCGCCCGCCAGATGATCCATGAGTGCGGCAAAATCAACGCTATTTCCGTACATTTAACCCTGATACCGGAAGTCGCGGGCGGGGAGCTGAAAACCAAGCCAACCCAACATTCGGTCAAATCCATGCAGGAAATGGGAATTCAACCCGATATTCTGATTTGCCGTTCGCCAGTCATGCTGGACGAGGCAACCCGCCGGAAAATCGCGCTTTTTACCAACGTAGATTTAGACGCGGTATTTACTTCGCCCAATATTGATACTACAATTTATAAAGTACCCATTGTTTTTTTTGATCAGAAGCTGGATCAGGTTATTTTAAAGAAAATGGGAGTTGAAAGCCGTCACGCGGATATGCGCCCTTGGCAATCCATGATGGAGCGTTTCGCAGCCCGGCAGGGCAAAGTGCGAATCGGCGTTGTCGGCAAGTACATGGAACTGCACGATGCTTACAAGTCGCTGTACGAGGCGTTGTTCCATGCCGGTCTTGAAAACGGCGTGGAAGTGGAGCTGGTCAAGATAGATTCATCGGGACTTGAGGAGTCGGAAAACGTCGATAATATTCTGGGAACAGCCGGCTCCGCAGGCGGGATTGACGGCATTCTGGTTCCGGGCGGCTTTGGGCAGAGGGGAATCAACGGCATGGTAAAAGCCGCTTGCTGGGCAAGAGTGAATAAAGTTCCGTATCTGGGCATTTGCCTTGGTATGCACATCATGGTGATTGACTGGGGACGGAATGTGCTGAACTGGAGCGACGCGGATTCAACCGAGTTCAGTCAGGACTCGAAGCATCCTGTCGTTAGCCTTTTGGAAGAACAGGTTAACGTAAAAAATTACGGAGGAACAATGCGGCTTGGCGCAAGCGAAACTGTAAACGAAGACGGAACTCACATTCTGGCGGCATACGGCGAAAAACGGATATGGGAACGCCACCGTCATCGTTATGAATTCACCAACCAGTACCGGGAAGAAATGACCGGAACAGGCTTGAAACTTGCAGCATTCACCCCGGACGGCGCTCTGGTAGAATGTGTCGAGTGGACTGATCACCCTTGGGGCGTCGCGGTGCAATTTCACCCCGAATTTAAATCAAAGCCGACAGCGGCATCTCCCCTGTTCAGGGATTTTATCGCCGCCGTAAAGAAGAACAAATGAAAATCACAGTATTCATTTTCAGCGTATTGCTTCTCTTTGCGGGGTGTACTTTCGACTACGGCGAGTCCGTGTCTTCCGGCGAAGAAATGCCCGATCTGATAATGCAAAATGTTGACTATGTGCGGGTAAGATCGTCCGACCCGATAGCGAGGGTCAGGGCGGATCGCGTCGAGCGTTACGACAAACAAGGCGTGATGATACTGGAAAATTTTATTTTTGAACAATACGGCGAAAGTACCGAAGAAATCAACGCTTCAGGAAGAGCGGGATACGCTTCGGTGGACATAGATTCGGGAGACATCTCTATGGATCGGAGAGTCAGAATCGAAGTTGAAACCGAAGATATAATTATTGAGACAGAAAAACTTGATTGGAAAGATGATGAGAAAATTATTTTTACCGGAAAAGAAGACGAGGTAAATATTTTACAGGACAAGGGAACCAGTTTTACGGGGATAGGTCTCCGCGCAGACGCGCGTATGCGAGAATGGGAATTCTTTGGCGCAGTGGGCGGCGCTTTCGTTCACGAGGACAAAGAAGAAGAGCCGGTTATTGAAGAAGAAGTTGAGGAGCATACGGAAAATGAATAACTCAGTTTTGAAATACTGCCGATTGTCATTCGCTGTCTTATTTTTTCTCTGTGCCGGTTTTCAGCTAACGGCTGCGGATAAATTTACATTCAAAGCGGACAAAATGTCCGGCTCCAAGGCGCTGGGGCGGGAAACAACCATATTAACCGGAAATGCCGAAGTAAGATCGGATAACCTGCTGCTCCGCGCCGACAGAATCGAAATTCAGGGAGACGACAACCAGTTTATCGACTGTTCCGGCGGCGTTTGGGGACACGAAGAAGAAAAAGAAATCCTGTTCTACGCGGACAGGCTTCGCTATGACCGCAAGCTGAAAATCGCGCGGCTGGAGGGCAACTCAACTCTTGAGGACAGAAAAAACGATATTGTCGCGAGGGGACGCTTTATTGAATATGACGATGAAAATGAAATCACCGTTTTTCAAATATCCATACGCCTGTTCAAAGACGATATGGTCTGCCGTTCAGAATACGCGATTTATCGTCGTCAGGAAAAACTGCTCGACCTTTCAGGTTTTCCGATTGTGTATAAAAAAGACGATGAATTCCGCGCCGATAAAATACGCGTGGATCTGGACACCGACGACGTTATCATGGAAGGTTCCATAACGGGAACAATAAAGAACTGATTATGCAAGAAGAAAATACAGTATTTCTTGATGTACGCATCGAAGATACTGAAATTCCTGAAAAAATCCCGCCTGAGATTCTTACAGCAGTCATAACATCTGTTATGACAAAATCCGCCGCAGAAAACTCTCTGGCGGAAACATCAACACGCGCTTTAAAAAAGAATATCCCAATTATTACCATGCCCGATCCTTCTATACACACGCTTGGCGTATCCAATTTGCGAAAAAAATTCGGACGCAAGGAAGTTGTTCGAGGCGTAAATCTTTCCATGCAAAACGGCGAAGTTGCCGGTCTTTTGGGACCCAATGGAGCGGGCAAAACCACTATCTTCTATATGATAGTCGGCTTTTATCAACCCACATGGGGAATTGTTACAATGGACGACTGCGACATTACCGAAAAACCGATGTTCCGCCGCGCAAGGCTTGGCATCGCCTATCTCCCTCAGGAAGCGTCGATTTTCCGCAAGCTCACGGTAGAGAACAACATCTGGGCGGTTTTGGAAAGCAGGACGGATATTGATAAAGAGCAAAAAAAAGAAAGGCTGGAAAGCCTTTTAAGCGAATTCAACATCGGGCGGATAAGGTCGCAGTTTGGATACACGCTTTCCGGCGGTGAGCGACGCCGCACCGAAATCGCCAGAGCTTTGGCTACCGAGCCAAAATTTTTGCTTCTTGACGAACCTTTCGCCGGAATTGACCCAATCGCGGTTTATGAAATCAAGCAGATTATCCGCCGCCTTGCCAATAAGGGAATCGGCATTCTTATCACCGACCACAATGTCCGCGACACGCTGGAAATAACCAACGAAGCGTTCATCATTGCCGACGGTAAAATAGTCGCGCATGGAAACAGAGAAGAAATTCTGAACAATGAAATGGTGCGCGAAGTATATTTAGGCACTGAGTTCAGAATGTAACTATAAATCTAAATATTTACCCATTGTCAGCAAAAATCCACAAAGTTATTTACTACATACCAGCCAAATTTGTACTATTGACACCTCACTGTTGTTAGTGTAGAATTTAATATAGGTTAGAATTATTTTTGGTAAGGGGTGTAGCGATGAGTGTAATACTCTGGATTGTCCTCCCTCTTGCCGGGTTAACCTTAGGCTGGATAATTAGATGGCTTTACGCCAGATTTCAACTTACGGCATCGGAGCAGTACGCACAACGTATAAAACAGGATGCAATTAAAGAAGCTGAGGCTAAAAAGAAGGAGATCCTTCTTGAGGCAAAAGAACAAGTAATCCGTGAACGGAACCAGCAGGAGAGGGAAACTCGGGAGCGCAGGGCTGAGTTGCAGCGGTATGAACGCCGTGTTGTACAAAAAGAAGAAGTAATAGACAAAAAAACCGCTCAGTTGGAGAAAACTGAGCAAATGTATGTTGAAAAAGAGAAAACCTTTCAACAGCGTGAGGCGGCGCTTTCCAGGGAGGAACAGCGCTACCGTGCTGAACTTGAGCGTATTTCAGGGATTACCTCTGAAGAAGCCAAGGCTTTGATTATTCAGGACCTGGAAAATGAAGCCAAGCATGACGCTCAATCTTTGATTAACAAGATCGAACAGGAAGCCAACCTTGCGGGTGAGAAAAGGGCCCGTGATATTCTGGTTACCACAATTCAGCGGCTTGCTACCGAGGTAACAAGCGATGTAACTGTGGCTACTGTCAACCTGCCCAATGAGGAAATGAAGGGGCGGATAATAGGCAGGGAAGGCCGCAATATCAGGACTTTGGAAACCTATACGGGTGCGGATATTATTATCGACGATACTCCCGAAGCGGTGGTTATCTCCTGTTTTGATCCGGTTAGGCGCGAGATCGCTAAAATCGCCCTTGAGCGCCTCATCCTTGACGGCCGGATTCATCCGGCGCGTATTGAGGAAATTGTTATAAAAGTAAGCAAGGACATTTCCCAGAAGATTTTTGAAGAAGGTGAAAAAGTTCTCTTTGATTTGGGTATTCACAATATCAAACAGGACGCTGTCCGCGCCCTGGGGCGGCTTTATTTCCGCACCAGTTACGGTCAAAATGTACTCCACCATTCAAGGGAAGTGGCAGTTATCGCCGGAATGCTGGCTGCGGAAGTTGGCTGCAACCGCGATCTTGCCAAACGCGCCGCTTTGTTACACGACATCGGCAAGGGCGTTGAAACTGATTCCGATTTGAACCACGCCGAGATCGGCATGGACATGGCACGCAAGATGGGCGAAGATCCTCGGATAGTCAACGCGATTGGAAGCCACCACAACGACATTGAGCCAAGCTGTGTAGAAGCCGTCCTCGTGCAAATTGCCGACGCGATTTCCGCCGCCCGTCCCGGTGCGCGCAAAGAAACATTTGACAATTATATGAAGCGGCTGGAAAATCTGGAAAATATCGCCGTTGGTTTTACAGGCGTAGACAAGTCATTCGCTATTCAGGCTGGCCGCGAGTTGCGCATAATGGTAAACAACGAGGCGGTTACCGACGAACAGACCAGGGAACTGGCAAAGGAAATTGCCAAGAAGATTGAAAACGATCTTCGCTATCCTGGCCGTATCAAGGTAACGATGATTCGTGAGACGCGGATTACGGAGTACGCAAGGTAGATTTGTGAAAAGAAGGATGCGCCATGGCCGATATTTTGGAGGCACTCTGCAATGCCGGGTTTTCCGCGTATCTTTGCGGGTTTAGCGCGATTGATTCATGGCTTGGCAGGGAAAAACAGATCGGGACTCAGGTTCTCACCAACGCTGATGTATCCGATCTGGCGAGGCTTTTTTTTTATTTTTTCTATCCGGGCATAGACCTTGCGGACGCCGCGTTAGATGAAAAAAACCGGACGTGGTATTTTCGCTGTATGGATTCTGTCAGGGATAACCATCCTTCTTTTCGCTTGCTGGAATTTTATCAGGATTATAAATCGCGTGTTTTCTATGATCCTCGCGGGATATATCCAATGCTTGCCGGAATTAGGCGAAATGTTCATGTTACGCGCAAGGCAAAAGTTATAGATACCGTGATTGAAACAGATCCGCTGGAAATTTTTCGGGAAGGGATAAACCGCGATTGTGAACATTGCCGGATATTAATGGATGCGGCGTTGATTTTGGCAAAGTATTTTCCGCCGGATACCGGTACACAGCGGCAGATAAAAGAAATAACGGATTTCTTTTCAAACATTGAAAGATGCAGCATTGAAAGATGCAGCATTGATAAATGCAACATTAAAGAAGGCGGCTCTCAAAAAAACAACTTGCTGGATGGCGCCGCTCCAAGTCAGGAAGAACAGCGTATTCTACTCTCCTCTCTTTTAGTTTCTCCCAATCCGGGTCTTGGTCTGGAACTTTTGAAAGTCTCCGGTTTTATTAAAAAGTTTTGGCCCGAACTTGCAATACTGGACGAGGCGGATCATTCCAAAGAATTTCATCCTGAAGGAAATGCCTGGAAACACACAATGGAGACTTTCCGTTACCGGAAAGGCGTTTCCGATCTTAGGCTTTCTCTGGGGCTTTTGCTCCATGACTCAGGGAAGCCCATTGCTGTATCAGCTAACAGCCGCCGCTTCGACGGTCACGCCGAATTGGGAGAAGTCCAGGCGCACAGGTTTCTTGGGCGGTTGGGTTTTGGCGCGTCCTTAATAAACGATGTTTGCTTTTTGGTGAGAAACCACATGCTTCCCGCCGCCTTGCCCCGACTGCCGTTTTCCCGAACCGCATGGATAATGGCGTCTCCCCTGTTTCCGACCCTGATGGAACTGTACAGGTGCGATGAGTCGTCGTCGTTTAAAGGTCTGGACGGCTATTATGAAAGCAGCGCGGTGTATCAGTCGTATTTGCGAAACTGCCGTAATCCCTATCGTTCCGCGGACGGGAAAAAATTGAACCGGAAACAGATAAGCGGGTCAGTTAAATTTTGACGCGCATAACCGGTGTAATATTACACCAAAATATTTTTAAGCTCTCATGGGCTGTTATACTCTAAATCAAGGAGTAATATAATGAAAAGAACAAAGCTGGTTTATTTATTAGGTAAAAATGAAAAAGAATTGCTTGCTTGTGATGAATATGACAGTGAAGGTTCCGGGAAATGGTTTACTGATAATCCGATAATGGCTAATGAATACAATTTTGAACAAGCAGTATACGAAGGAGCCGCCAAAGAAGGATTGGATGTATATATGTGGGAAGTTACTTACGATACCAATGAAAAGAAAATAATAAAAGAAGAGATTTGGCTTCAATTTACAATTGATGAGGCTATTCAAGAGAAGAAAGATCACGCCAAGTAGCGCAGCGTACCTGTAATTCGTTTACCTGTTTTTAAGTTGACGATATTGTTCTTGTCATCCGCGCGCTTTTGCTTTAAGTTTTTCTTTGATTGCCTTTATAATTACAGACAGATAGCATAAAGTAATCAAAACAAAGCCAATCCACGATAAATTGATTAAATAAACCAACCAGCCGTGATTCAGGTTTAATATCGGCAGACCTTCCGCCGGCGGACGAACGATAAACATATGGTTTGCTCTCGGCTCCCAGCCGAAGAAAGCGTTAGCCCATATACCCAAAAACATCGAGCAGAAAGTCAGAAACATACTTGTTCCGTATTCTCTTATACTGTACTGGAAAGGTTTGGACAGATACAGATAAAGTCCCAAAGATATAACCATCATGTGGTAAAAGAAAAAACGATAGGTCGCAAAGTCCGAAAGTCCGTGATACGAGAGCGCCTCTCCCGCCAGTAGCATCCCCAAAAAGCCCCCGCATACCATCATCGGGTACATATATGACAGCAGTTTTCTGTGCTCTTCCGGTTTTTGTGAAAGCGCCAGAATTACTATCAAAACGACCTGAAACGGACAGGCATTAAGAGGCAGCTGATGCCCTGGCAGCCGAAAGCCGTCTGCCGTCGATCCTTCAATAAAGAAAACGATCCTCTGCAATTCGCACAGCAAGCCAATAATCGCACAAACCCAGATTACTTTTTTGTTGAAGCCTAATTTCTTCGCCAGGAAGGAAGCGATAATTGCCGCTATCGGCACCGTAACCGCCAAAAACATCAGGTGCTGTATGGAAAACAGCGCAATGGGATACTTTACCTCGGTCAACATACCAGCTTCTCCTTTAATTCTGCTTTTTTGAACAAACAAAATGAATGTAATAAACATATTATTCCCGCGCAAAAAAGTCAACTTGCGCCGTAACCGCGTCCGCAGAACAGTATGCGACAAAAAGAAAGATAATCGCTTTCTTTTTATCCGAAAATATGCTACATTCACTTCATTCCCTTAAATAGAGGTTATGTATGAACTTAAAAGGCAAAGCGGTCAAGTACGGAGATAATGTGGATACCGACGTTATCATCCCCGCACGGTACTTAAACACGACCAACAAAGCCGAACTTGCAAGCCACTGCATGGAAGATATTGACAAAGATTTTCACAGCAAAATAAGCAGGGGCGATTTTATCGCGGCGGGCAAAAACTTCGGCTGCGGCTCTTCCCGCGAACACGCGCCCATTGCCATTAAGGAAAGCGGCATCGCGCTGGTCATCGCGGAAAGCTTTGCCCGCATTTTTTACCGCAATTCCATAAACATTGGCCTGCCCATCGTCGAAAACAAGGACGCCGCGAAGGAAATCCAAAACGGCGACGAGATTGAAGCGGACTTTGACAACGGCGTGTTGAAAAACATCAGCCAGAATAAAACATATCAAATACCGCCGCTTGATAAAGATATTCAGGCGATCATCAACGCGGGAGGCCTCCTGGAGCTGATACAGAAAAACGGAGGGACGCTATGACGTTTAACATCGCCCTTATCAAAGGGGACGGCATCGGCCCCGAAATCGTTGACAGCGCCTGCGCCGTGCTGGAAGAAATCGGCAAAAAGTTCGGGCACACGTTTAACTTCACCGCATACAAAGCGGGCGGGTCGGCGATTGACGCGTGCGGCGTACCCCTTCCCCCG
>JAISSH010000010.1 GCA_031273265.1 Treponema sp. | reverse complement strand
AGGAACACTCCGTTTCGAATCCCCATTTCTCCGGCTTTTTTAAACATAATAACAACTTCTAATCTCTTCAGTTGTATTAAGTTTATCGGAGAGAGGGGGATTCGAACCCCCGGAACCCGTGAGGGCTCAACGGTTTTCGAGACCGCCCGATTCAACCGCTCTCGCATCTCTCCGTAAAGAGCTAAAATAGTGTAACTATGGGAGTTTTTTGTGTCAAGAGAGTGGAGTCAAGTATAAAAACGCTCAAAGATCAATCGTCCCTGCAAAGTTGACCCGTTGGGCTAAAATGTCGTCAAATTCAGGGGGGAGCGGTTCAGTCTCATTGAGTTTTTCCAAATTGCCGTTTATATATGCAAGTTGGGCAAGCTTTCTGGCAATTTCGGGGCTTGGCGTTTCTTCCTCATCTATGGTCAGATTGACTACTCTCCCTGTTGGAATATCCAAGACCTCAATGGGGAAAAATGTAATGCCGTCATAATAGGCTTTCACGGTTGACATTCCTGCACTCCTACATTCATTATACCCCATTTCCCCCAAGCTGTGAAGCCTCATGCTTTTTCAGCGTATCGACAAATAACTGAACGATTTTTTGGTTATCGGGCTTTAAATTTTCCACAGTGCGGGCTATATGGCGAATTTCAGGCGAAAAACGGCTTGAATCTTTGGTTTCAGCTGTTTCGTAGCCGGTTATCAGGCATTCTACGGACACCCCCAAAACACGGGCAATACGCACGGCGGCATCAGCGGAAGGCATCCTGCCTCTCACGCTCAGGTAATTGTCAATAGTGTGCTTCTTTAAGCCCGATTTGGCAGCCAACTCCTTGACAAGCATCCCCGAATAGGACAATTCAGCCTTCAAATTTTCCCTAAAGATTTTTCGGCACATAACGGTAACTGCTCCGCTGTTATTCATTAAAGTTTTAATCATTCCAAATTATAACTGCGTTTCAATAAAAACCCTGTTATATAGAAAAAAAGCGCCGCGAAGATAAAAGACGCAAGATTGTTGAATAGGAACGTATAATTATGCGCGCTTCTTTCGATGATTTTAAATACATTCTGTTCTACGAAAAACATGATAAAAAAATACATTGCAAAAGCCGCCAGATTGCGGAATCGCGGAAGCATAAAAGCAACTGTAATTACCGCATAGAAGAGGCATATCTGTTGAAGGGAAGTAAGGAGAATGGAAACTACAGAAAGAATAATATTATTAGGATTGTATCGGACAAAGTTTAAAAGATACTCCCAATTTTCCGATTTTACGGAATGGATCATTGTTGAAATAATGATGCTGAGATAGCCAAGCATTATCATGCAGAATGCGGCGATGGCTTTGGAAGCGATCAGCGCCCAGACCGTAACAGGCAGGCTGAACATGAGATAGCCTGACTCTTTCAAAAAATTATCTATATAACGCTGAATAACAAGAATGATGGTAATGACGCACATTGCTATAGATAAAGCTCCCAATACTAATACCATGAGAAATATTCCCGGCATTGAACTACTTCCCGATGTGAGTCCCTGAAAACGTATCGCAACGGCTATCAGAATTATGAGTAGGTATAACGGAAGCAGAATTCTGAAATAAAAAAGAAATTCGTACTTTAGCAGTTTTCCAAGTTTATTTAGCATTTGAATACCTCTCTGAAAAGCGAATCGATTGACATATTTTTTTCGGCGCGGATATTGTCGGCGTTTCCCTGAAGAACGACATTTCCCTCTTTAAGAAATATTATTTCGCCTAAAATTTGTTCCACATCTTGAATCAAATGGGTAGAAATAAGAACCGCCGCCTCTTTGTTGTAATTAGCAAGAATTGTGTTAATGATATAATCCCTCGCTGCAGGGTCTACTCCGCCTATCGGTTCATCAAGAAGATACAAACGCGCCTTGCGCGACATCGCAAGAACAAGCTGGACTTTTTCCTTGTTTCCTTTGGAGAGCGTTTTAAAACGTTTGCCTGGATCGATGCTGAGAGTCTTTAGCATACCCATTGCGGTTTCCCTGTCAAAGTCCGCAAAAAAATCATGATATAAACCCAGAGTATCCGCCACACGCATCCATGCGTCAATACAAATCCGGTCGGAAAGATACGACACTTCAGCTTTGCTTTCCGGTCCAATCGGTTTCCCGCACACGGCAATATCACCGGACGAAGGTTGAATCAAACCATTCACCAACTTAATGAAAGTTGTCTTGCCGCTGCCGTTCGGTCCCAAAAGACCAGTAATGCATCCGCTTTTCAGAGTGATATTGACGTTATCAAGCGCAGTGAGGCTGCCATAACATTTGCTTAAATTACGGCATTCTAATGGTATGCTCATGTTTTTTCCTCTGTCATTAAAACTAAAATACTATAGCTGTTGACGGTAGACATGTCAAGGGTATAATGTTAAAGTAAAAGATAAGGGGGATTATTAAAAATGAAAAACAAATTGATTTTAACTTTTTGCCTGATTTTTGCTTTCAGTTTTATTGTTTTAACGCTTTCAACATGTGCGACGCTTGATTCTATTATGAGCGCGGGGGGCGCGGGAGGCATTTTTACGCCCACCAATGAACAGATGATTTCCTCTCTGAAGGAAGCGCTTAAAAAAGGCGCTGAAAACGCCGGCGGGGAACTTTCACTTTCCGGCGCTTTTTATAATAATGTAGCGCGAAGGATTCCGCTGCCGCCGGAAGCTCAGATTATTGTTGATAATATTTCCAGGATACCGGGCGGACAACAGCAGATAGACTCTCTCATTCTTCGTATAAACACGGCTGCTGAAAATGCGGCAAAAAAAATCGCCCCCATTTTTGGAGAAGCTATCACATCAATGACTATTTCTGACGCGGTCAATATTTTAAAAGGTTCAAATACAGCCGCAACAGAGTATTTGGAAAGAACGACAACTGTTCCCCTTAAAAACGCTTTTCGCCCGGAATTGAATGCGGCATTAAGCGAACCTATCGTCGCCGGCATCTCCGCTCAACAAGCATGGAATACATTGGTTACAAATTACAACGCTGTCGCAAATTCGACTGTAGGCAGAATCGCCGGTCTAAAATCGGTAAACGCGGATATTAATGAGTTTGTGCTTGATAAGGCTTTAACAGCGGTTTTTAGTCAAATGGCGGAAGTGGAAAAAAATATACGCGCAGATCCCATACAGTATCTTTCAGACCTTGGAACAAAAGTTTACAACTGGGCAAGAGGAAGGTAACGCGCCGGGTGCGCTCTCCCAGCACAAGACTTAACTTTTTTGAGGCTGACACGATTTGAACGTGCGACCTTCAGATCCGCAATCTGATGCTCTATCCAGCTGAGCTACAACCTCAAACAAATTTCCCATGACAGGGAATTTTTTCGGTACTTTTACATACCATTATCGGAGCAGGGGGGATTCGAACCCCCGGTACCCTTTCGGGGCACAACTCCTTAGCAGGGAGCCCGATTCGGCCGCTCTCGCACCGCT
>JAISSH010000123.1 GCA_031273265.1 Treponema sp. | reverse complement strand
TCCCGATTTTGTTTTTGACGGCGAATTACAGGCCGATACCGCCCTGGTTCCTTCAGTGCTGGATAAAAAAGCGCCGGGAAGCCCGGTACGGGGAAAGGTAAATGTCCTGGTTTTCCCGGATTTAAACGCGGGCAACATCGGCTACAAACTGGTTCAGCGTTTGGGCAAGGCACAGGCTTACGGCCCGTTCCTGCAAGGATTCGCAAAACCAATAAGCGATCTGTCCAGGGGCGCTTCCGTAGACGACATTGTAACAACTTGCGCTGTTACGCTGTCGCGGGCTAAATAAGGTTTGTATACAGACAGAGAATTATAAAGAAAACTGTTGCTTTATAAACAGGGAGTAGTTTATAATTTTTATACCAAGAAATTCCAAAGGGAGGAAATATGGCACCTGCAAAGAAAGCTGCAACAACTAAAGCCGCGGCCAAGACCGCCAAACCAAAAGCCGCAGCAAAAAAACCGGACGCGAAAAAGACAGCGGCTAAAAAACCTGCCGCGAAAACTGCCCCGGCAAAAAAACCGGCAGTGAAAAAAACAGCGGCTAAAGCAACCGCAACTGTAAAAAAACCCGCAGCTAAAAAACCGGCGGCAAAAGATACTGCGGCAAAGAAGCCGTCAGCGAAAAAGGCAGAAGTGAAAACCGCCGCCGTAAAAAAAACGGCAGTGAAAAAACCGGAAGCCAAACCCGCCGTCGAAAAAAAAGCCGAAGCGCTTGAGTCCAATGTAAAGTACCGCAGCCTGTTTGACGCTTATAGAATGCAAAAACTTCCCCTTGCACATGGCTATATTGTTTCATCGTTCTTTAACGAAAAAAATGCCTATTCCATTTACGAGATTGTATCCTATGCGGGCGTAAAAGAGATTTACCCTGCCGGGACAGATCTTACTTTTATCGCCGGAGGAAAAAAACTGCATGTACTGGTAGAACACGATACGTACCATAAAAGGCACGTGGAACCGTTGCACAGGGATAAGGGTGAAAGTATCCCCAAGCGCCAGAGCGAACTGGAAGTAATAATCGCAAAGAACCAGTCAAGAATCATGGTTGCCAAGGAGCCAGACGAAATTAACAGCTCATTTACCATCATTAAACCGTCCAGCCTTAATTTCGCCGTGGTATTTTACCAACTGCCGGATGTGTACCAATCCCTTGCCGAATTCTTTGAAAAATCGCTTAACAGGGAAAGAAAAGTACCTCAGTCCGACGCAAAAAAAGCCGCGAATTTAATCGCCGCCACTGTCGAGAAAACAATGGGCTTTAAGGGCGAGTCCGAGTAATCAATTTTTAAAAAATAAAAAGGGGCTGTCACAGGACAGTCCCTTTTTTTTGTGCAACTCTAATAAAAATTTTTACGCTGTCTTCTTCTCTGCTTTTTCGATCTCTGCCTGCGCTACCGCCAGCAGGGCAATCGGTACTGAGTACGGGGAACAGGACACATAATTAAGGCCCGCTTCCATACAGAAACGTACGTTGGCGGGGTTGGCGCCGTGTTCGCCGCACAGGCCGCAGACCAAATCGGGGCGGGTAAGATGCCCGCGAGCCGTCGCAAGCGCTATAAGTTCCTTCACCCTCTTGTCCAGGGTGCTGAACGGGTTGCCGTCGATCAGGTCATACAAAGTGTAGTCCGGCATAAAGGCGGCAAAATCGTCCCTTGAAATACCCAGCGTTGTCTGCGTCAGATCGTTGGTTCCAAAACTGAAAAAACGCCCGTACTTGGCAATTTCACCGGCCCCAAGGGCGGCGGCGGGCAGTTCAATCATGGTCCCGATTTTGTACTCCAGCTCTTTCACCTTCAGTTCATTTCTGAGAGCCTCTTCAATATCGACGATACCCAGGTAATTTTTGCCTTCGATCTTTTTGCCGTACGCGATAAGTTTCAGTTCCGAGAAATTCATTACGATGGGAACCATAATTTCAGGGTGGACATCGATCTTTTCGCCGCGCAGTTTGTAGGCGGCTTCAAAAATCGCCTTTACCTGCATTGCGTAAATTTCAGGATAGGAAACCGCGATACGGCAGCCCCGGTGCCCAAGCATGGGGTTAAATTCATGCAAGGCGTCAATGCGGGCGGTAATTTCCGCTTTGGAAGGCTTGGTCTTTTTTCCCTTGGAGGCATGTTCGATGTAAGCCGTCAATTCGTCGTTGTTATGCGGCATAAATTCATGAAGGGGCGAATCCAGAAGACGGATCGTCACTTCCTTGCCTTCCATCACTTTCATGATGCCGTAGAAATCTTCCCTCTGCATAACTTCAAGTTTATCCAGAGCTTTCTGCCGCTCTTTTTTGTCGTCTGACAACAGCATATCCCGGAAAACATTGATCCTGTCCTGTTTAAAAAACATATGCTCGGTGCGGCAAAGACCGACTCCGTCCGCTCCGAAACTCAGGGCAAGATCCGCGTCCTTCGGCGTATCGGCGTTGCATCGGACATGGAAGCTTTTAAGGAAACTTTTTGAAAGATCGATAAAGTCCAAAAGACCCGATGATTTTGGATCGGGCTCGATTAACTCCGCCACTCCCTTGTACACGGTGGACTCGCCGTAGAAGGGGACGTTGACGGTGATGTATTCGCCTTCGGAAAAACCAAACTCTCCCAGCGTCGCCTTGTTTCCTTTGATTTTAAGGTCGGGCGAAACAAGGGACACTTTTCCGTATTGGCGCGCGACTACCGACGCGTGGGCTGAATAGCCGCCTTCCGCCGTCAAAACTCCGGTGCTTACCTCAATCGCCTTTACGTCTTCCGCGAAAGAGGAATTCGCGACCAAAATACAGCGGTCGTCCTCTCCCTGCTGCGCGGATATTTTTTTCGCTTCCAGAAGCCTCTCGGTGCTGAAATAAACCCGCCCTATCGCCGCTCCCGGCGCGCCGGCGATTCCGCCTTTCCATGATTTAAATTCTTTGACGCTGGACATATTGATTACAGGGTGGAGAATTTCATTGAGTCTTAAAGGATCGATTGCCTTTACAACATACGATTTGTCAACGATTTTTCGTTTCGCGAGATCAAGCAGAAGCTTGAGGTCGGACTGCGTGGATTTTTGATCCACAAGCCTCTGTTCTATCAGCCATAATTTGCCGTTCTCAACCGTAAAGCGAACCTGGCGGATTTCCTTGAATTTGTCTTCGAGAGTCCACGCTATTTTTTCAAGCTGTTTAAGGTGCGACTGATCAATCTTATTTATCTCATGTCCTTCGGAGCCAATTTCGTTGAACTTGCCCCGATAGAAATTCCCCTGAAGTTTCTTTTCCCCGGTAACAACATTGCGGCTGAAAAAATAGCCGGAACAGGAATCTTTCCCGTAATTGCCGTATACCATAGGTTGAATCAGAATAGCGGTATCGTCGTCGTTCTGCTCGTCCATTTTCAACATTCTGGAAATTTCGCCAAGCGTAATAAGCAACTGGCTTTCGGCGTCGTCAAAAAAACCTTTGGGGAAGTATTTGGCGTATTCGTCCATGTATTCCCTGGCGGATTTTTTCTTCGGCAGGGGTTTTTCTTCCTTTTGATGAAGTTCGTTGGACGGCGCTTTAATCCCAAGCATACGTTTTATCAGTTTAATTTTTTCGGCAATCTCATTCTTCTCTTTGGTTTTGCCTTCAAGTTCCTTTATCCGCTCCTCAATCGCCATCATGCCGTTGAGAAGGAATAAAACTTCATTAGCGGCAAAATCCGCGCCGACCCATTTCGCAAAACCGTCGATTGTCGGCTTTACAAGACCGAAGTTGTGGAGCGTGGGATAAGTCGTTATTGCCAGGTTCGAAGAAATCACCACTTTTAACAGCATGGGATTCGCGCTGTCCCCGTATTTTTTACCAACCAATTTGGCGCACTTTCCCAAAAGTTCCGAAACATCTTTTTTTATCCCTTTCGGATCAATATCCGAAGCAATTTCGGTGTCAAGGATGAATCCCGGTAAGATAGGAAACGTCAGCTCCGCAAATTCGTTCGCCTGACGTCCGCGAATACCCAGCAGTTCCGGTTCGGTTTTTGACGGGATAACGTTACTCTGGCTGAAAAAATGAATATTTGAGTTCATATTCTGTCCTTATTAAAACAATTTAAGCACGGAATTAACAGCGCCGTGCAGGAAGGCTTCAAACATATGGCTGGCTCCCTGCGCAAGATAACGCTGTAGCTTTGCCACATCCTTAATTTCATTACCGGCAACGGCAAACTCAATGGCGCTGCCATGTTTTACCTTGCCCCACTTAAACAGTGAATTGATATCCAAAATTCTTTCATTTTCGTAGTAAATATAAACTTCCAGATCGGGATGCGCCGCCTTGTAACTGGCGATGATCCGTTTCCACGCTTCCACATTTCCGTTATGAAACAATTCGTTCTGAACAACCACGGCGTATCTGGGAGTCATTCTCGCGTTGCCCGCGGCTGGTTTCACCTGCGGAGCCGCCGCCTTGACAACCGGAGCCGCCGCTTTTTTTATACCGGGTTTCGCTTTGACGATCTTCGTTTTTACCGGTTTGCTCTCGGCGGCTTTTTTGGGTTTGGAAACTTTCTTTGCCGTATACCTTCCTCTGGTCAACGCCGAGGGAGGCTTTAACTTTGAGCCTTCAAACAGTTTTATCGCAAGCTCCGCCGCCTTTTGGCAATTTTCATCGGTTTCTTTTCCCTGAAGACCGGCGTATATTACAACCAGTTCGCGCTTTCTAAGATCGCCGAAATCCGCAAGCTCTTCGGCTATTTTCGGATTCGCCACCAAAAGCCCAAGTTCCGGGTGATAATAAGCGGCGACAAGATCAACTCCGTTCCATTTATTGAATTCTTTGGCAAGAACAGAAACATTTTCGACCGCGGCGGAAAGGTTTGCGGAAGCGGTTTTGTAACCAAGTTTGTCTACAAGCAGCATCCTCAACAACATTCCGACTTTCGCGCTTGTAAGTTCATCGTCATCCATTTCAAAGAGAATGTCTCCTATATTGACCGCGCCGGTTCTGGAAGCTATTTCCATTGTTTTCTTGATATGCCTGACCGCGCTGTTAAAACCGGAACGGGTAGACAAAACTTCAAGATTTGCATTTTCACTCATATAATCTCCTCTAGCGTAATAAAACGCCCCCGTTAAAACAACGGGGGCGCTTAGATAAACAAGTTACCCTTAGGATTCCTTATTTATTAAATTTCCGAAAGCTGCGAACCACCGCGGGATTTCTTGCCTTTTGCCTTTGCTTTCGCCCTTGAATCCACAACGCCTTTCTTCTTGGCAGCCGGTTTTGAAGCTGCTTTAGGAGCGGGCTTCGGAGCGGTAATTGCTTTTGGTCTTGGGGCTGCCGAAGCGACAACAGCGGTTTCGTCTTCTTCAACTACGCTGGCAAATGACTGGTTGATGTCTTCGCGCACCGTAGACCTTCTGCGGCTGAACGACGCGAAAGCCGCGTCCTGGAAGCCCTTGGAAACGCCGTGCAGGAATTCGTTGAGTACGTTACCCATCGCGTCCAGGGTGTATTTCTTCCGTTTGATTGACGTAATATCAATATCCAGAAGCAGACCGGGCTGGAGGTGGTACGGATTGATTGTGTAATCGAACCTGAAATACTCCTTTTCGAGCCAGGTGAGCCTTTCTTCCATAACGCGCCTTTCAATGGGGTACAGGAAGTCGTACATTCTCTTCATGCGGTCGCGCATCCTGATGATACGGGTGCGAATCCGGTCTTTTTCATAAAGGTATGTGCGGTTGGATTTTTCAACTTCGGTCTCGGCGGGTTTAACGAAGGAAATCTCGTCCCAAACCTTGGCGATGTCTTCGTAAAGAGGCTCGCCGGTCTTGTCTTTGATGAGTTTCCTGATCCTGTTCTTGCTCTTCCTTGACAGATCGTCAAAGTCGCGAATCTTGAACAGACCCTTTCCGTCCTGGTAAATAACTTCCAGAATGTCCCAAAGATGCTGAACTTCGGTCTCAAAGCTCTTGATCTGCACATCATAAGCCTTGCGGTCTTCGATGAGCTGGGCGTTGTCAAAATAGCGCAGTTTAATCGCGTAGCGCTCGTCCGGCAGGTGGGCAACGTCGGTGTCTTCGTATTCGCGGATGATGACTTCCCTTCCGTTCTTGAGGTTTTCAATGTACTGATAGCCCATTTTGGAAGTGTCAAGAATTGATGTGATTGAGTTAATCGCCGTGTTGAAACCGCGGTTGCGGATATTTTCCATGTCGATGATCTTCTTGATGTTTTCGCGGACATTCAGGGCGTCGAAGGTTTCGGGGTCAATTTCCGCGCGAAGTTCGGATACGCGCTCCATGAGCGTCTTGGCAATAATGCTGTAGCGTTTGGATTTGGCTTCGTCTACATTGTCATCGGTGAATTGTTCAACGTTGTTCAATTTGGTGAAGATAATCTCGCCGTCAGAAAGTTCTTCAACTCCCTGATCGATCCTCTCGTCTTTTACCTGCTCGACGATTTTGTCGATGCTGTCGATGATGTGCTTGGCGAGAAGGTCTTTGACAAGGTATTCAACGGTAACCTGATAGTGGAAAATCGGGCTGATAAGTTCCGAGTCCAGAATGTTGACCGAAAGTTTTACATCGGTAACAGTTTTGGGTCTTAGCAGGTTATCCTTGAAGGCGCACTTTACGATTGAGTAAGCGTTTTCGCCCCGGACGAATGCGCCCGTGTCGGTCTTCTGGCGAAGGATGCTGTTCGTGTGGGTTTCAAGTTCATTGACGCCCCTCTGAATATGCCCCTGCAGGTGACCGTACATATTAACGACGGATTTTTCAACTTCGCCGGTGTTGAACTTGTCGGCGCCTCCTACGGCGTCAAGCAAGTCGGCGATTTCTTTCGGCGTGTACCGTGTCAGAACCTTTGTCTCTTCCTTGTCGATAAAGTTCCTGACTTTCTTTACCATCTCATCTTCGCTCGTTACCATGTAACGGTTGAACATGTTCTGGTAGTTCTGGTTAAAGTAATTGTACAGCTTCTCTTTGAGACCGCCCATTACGTCAAGACGTTCAAGAACGTTCTTGGGCAGTTTTGCCGTAAGGTGGCGGATGACTTTATTAGTCTCTTCCTCCAGCAGCAAGTTTACTTCAGCCTGCTGATCACGGTATTCCTGTGCTAAAGAATTGCGTGAACCGACGGCGCTCGGTTTTTCCGGATGAAAAACATTCGGGCTTTTGGGCAGATCAATTGTTCCCATATCTAATCTCCTTCTAAAATAGTTTAATACTACAATCTCATATAACCATAACACATTTTAAATTGGATTGTAAAGCCCTTTTTTATCGAAGGTTGTGAATTTGTACCGATTTGTTGTAAAGAAACTAGCCTGTTTCCAGAAAATATGCTAAAATAATGATATGAAGAAAACAGCCCCAACCGGTCTCAAAGACCCCGGAAAAAAAGCCTTTGGATTTGGGAAAGCCGGCAAAAACCCATTTTTTCAATTTTTATTGTTTTTATTGGTTTTTTTCTGTTTTTCGCCCTTGTACGGGGCGGACGACCCCCAGCGTTCCCCGATTGACATTAACCTGATTATAGACGGGTCGGCGTCCCTTACTAATGTAAAGGGCGACGTTACGGCATGGGTTTCCAGCCGCCTTGACCAGATACTGGCGGACGGGGACAGGGTAACAGTCTGGAGCGCTGGAGCCTCGGCAAAAGTGGTGTACTCCGGCAGGATAAGCGGCGCTCCCGACAGGGATGCCGTCAAGAAAGCCGTCCGCGATCTTGCAGCCGCCGGAAACAGCGCGGACTTTTCCGGCGCTTTGAGAGAAGCGGCGGGCAGGCAAAGTTCGGGCTACAGTTACACCCTGCTTATCAGCGCGTCCCCGGCGGCGCTTTCATCGCTCATTTCCGGTCCTCAGTCAGACCTTATGCGCTTTTCCAGAATAGAGGAATTTTCAGGATGGCGGGCAATCGTTGTCGGGTTGAACCTTGATTCAAAGGTAAAAAAAGCCGCCGCCGATTATTTCGGTTCCTGAAAAAAGCCGGAAAATGTTTGAAGATGTACTGTCATTTATAAACAGACACAATTCTTTTATTTTGACCACCCATGATTCTCCCGACGCGGACGGACTTGGCTCGCAGATAGTAATCGGCGCGATTCTGAAAAAAATGGGGAAAGTCTTCAAGATAATAAATTCAGAGCCTGTTCCCACAAATTTGAAATTCCTTAAAGACACAGAAATTATAGAAACATGGGAGCCCGAAAAACACAGCTCTTTTTTGGCTGATTCCGCGGTTATGATTCTTGATACTTCCGACGAATACCATATCGGCTCAATAAGGACGGCTCTGGGAAAAGCAAAAGAAACTTTTTATTTTGATCATCATGAGCCGGGACAAAGATCGGAACTTTCCGGCTTTCTTGATTCCGAGGCGGCGTCAACAGCAGAGTTGGCAATTGAGCTTGCCTGCTCTGCAGGAGTTGAGCTTGACCCGCACAGCGCGACAGCCGGATACGCCGGCATTGTTCACGATTCGGGATTCTTCGCCTATCCAAAAACCAGAATAAGAACTTTCAAGGCGGCAATTAAAACGCTTGAATGGGGAGCCGACCCGAATTATATTTACAGGGAACTTATGGAAAGTGCTTCATATTCTTCAATACTTCTTCAAAAACACGCGCTTTCAAACATGGAATTCCACGCCGATAAAAGAATCGCGTTTTTGATCCTTCGCAAGGAAGACTTTGAAATAACGGGCGCCGATTTTGAGGACGCGGAAAATATTGTCAATATACCGCTCAGGGCGAAAGAAGTGGAAATTTCCATGATGATCAAGGAAAAGCCGACAGGAGAGATTCGCTGTTCCCTGCGTTCCAAAGGAAAGGTTAATGTCTCGAAAATCGCGCAGGAGTTCGGGGGAGGCGGTCATGTTACCGCCGCCGGGTTTAAGAGTTTACTGAGTACGGAAGAAATACTGAAAAAACTGCTTGCCAGCGTGAAAGCGCGGATTGATGGAGAATAATTTAAAATGAAAAAAACATTTATCGGCTTTTCGATTGGCGTAACTGCGGCTTGCGTCATTCTAATAATTTTTCTGGCTACCGGTTTGTGGAAAAATTTCGCGCAATCAAGCGAAGAACAGCCGAGCGCGACAAGAATTATAACGCCGAACGGCGGAATCTCAAACTCAAGTTCAGGAGCGCCGGAACAAATAACAGGCAGTGATAATTTAAGAACAAAAATCCCGCTGGAAGACAATGAACTCATCATTTCCGTATTGACCTATGAAAATGAGGAAGGGCTGGCGGAAGATCAGGTTGCCGCCTACCGCTACGCGGCGGAAGCCGCGGGATATGTGTATATAACCTATCTGAGCTACGATGAGCAAACGGCGGGTTATAAAAGAAGGTGGAACGCTCCCACCGCCGCCGCCCGCCCCGAAACAATATCTCTATTTACGCAGGACCTTGTCGGGGATAGAAGCGGCTGCGTCATTGTTACCGGAATGAACAACCGCAACGAACACACCATGACAATTTTCAGGCGCGGTCAACGTCTGCCGCCGGACAGGGTCTTTAATAAAATTGCTGAATTACAGATAAACGGTTCAATCGTCATTCAGGAAACCGCGCGTTCATACGCCTATCAACAGGGCATCGCCGCAGGACAGAGCTTTACCATTGCGGCTTATGATCACGACAGCTCTTCAAACAATATTCTGGATCAGATTGAAACTATCTACTCTTACAATCCGGCAAGAGATCAGTACGAACAGACGAATGTTTCCAAAATACCAGGCTCCCAGATTGAACAGCGCCGTCTGCGCGAACTTCTTAGCGGCGTTCCCGGAGTTTTTGAAAACTTTATCAACGATCTTTGGTACTTCGTAACCCCGCAAGGAACCATCGACACAAAACAGTACCTGTATTTCAGCTACCCAGGCAGAGAAATCATCTTTTTCGGCGATGAAAACCAGCAAGTCTTTCACTGGCAGAATTCAACGCCGACCCGTTACGGTCTTTACATAACAAGCCAGAATTTTTCGATCAGTACGCTGAGGCGCAGAATCGATATAGAGCTTGAATCACTTGACAGTATAAAACTGAGAGTATCCGACGACGTAAGATTGAAAATCACGGTTAACGAATCATGGGACGGCTCTTACAGACGCGCCGCCGCCGCGAATCTTTCAGAGACAAAAGGAATAACAAAACCGACCGTCAACGCGTCCTATGAAAGTTCACTCGGCAGATTCCAGTTCAACGTCTCAGGAGAGTACACCCTCAATTCCGGCGGCATCGTAAAAAAAGGACGCTATGTTTTTTTCAAAGTTGACGAGCACGAAATTCTGGAACTCCGCCCCGAAGACGGCGGCAAAGGAGAAAACCGTACAGTTTACAGAGTGGACTCTTCCGCAGGCGCCGTCTTAAGTCTTCACCGCGTGAGTCTCGGAACAGCCGGTATTCAGGATATGCTTGAACCGCCTGTTACGCTGACACGGGTTAATTAGTTCGAGAAGAGGTTCACGCAAAGGCGCTAAGAACACAAAGGACGCAAAGTCGTTGTTTAAGATATTATCGTTATATTCCTATGATTTTCGATAGACAAAACAGGGAATTTAAAATTCATATATCAAAAACTACCTTAAACAGAAATCTGGAGATAAAACGAATATTTTTCGAACAATAACTTTGCGTGCTTAAAAACCTTTGCGCCTCTGCGTGAAAATCTTGAGGCTTAAATCACGCCTTGATCCAGCATGGCTTTGGCTACTTTTCTAAAGCCCGCTATGTTCGCGCCCAGTATGAAGTTGCCGGGTTTGCCGTACTCTTTGGAAGCTTCGTCTATGTTGGCAAAAATGCCGCACATGATGTTTTTCAGTTTCGCGTCCACTTCTTCGAATGACCATGAAAGACGCGCGCTGTTCTGCGACATTTCAAGGGCGGATGTCGCCACGCCTCCCGCGTTGGCTGCTTTGCCGGGGAAGAACGCGACTCCCTTGCTTAAGAGGTACTCGGTCGCGTCCTGAGTCGTGGGCATATTCGCGCCTTCGGCGACAACTTTACAGCCGCTTGCGACAAGTTTTTGCGCGTCCTCAAGGAGCAATTCGTTCTGCGTGGCGCAGGGAAGCGCAATCTCGCAGGTGATGTCCCACACCCTTCCCTTTCCGGCATCGGTATAAACCGCCGACTTGTGAGCTTCGGCGTATTTTGTGAGCCGCTCCCTGTTTAAAAGTTTAATGTCCTTTATTGTTTCCAGATTGATCCCGCCTTTGTCGTAGATAAAGCCGTTACTGTCCGTCATGCTGACGACGGTCGCGCCCAGAGCAAACGCCTTTTCCGCCGCAAAAATAGCGACGTTGCCGCTTCCTGAGACCGCGACTTTTTTACCTTTAAAACTGTCGCCCTTTTTATTCAGATATTCTTCTACTATATATACAAGCCCGTATCCTGTGGCTTCGGTTCTCGCTAGGCTTCCGCCCCAGCCGATGCCCTTTCCGGTGAGTACGCCTTCGAAGGCATTGACAAGGCGCTTGTATTGACCGTACATATAGCCGACTTCCCTGCCGCCGACGCCGATGTCCCCGGCGGGAACGTCCGTATCCGGTCCGATGTGGCGGTACAGTTCCGTCATGAAGGACTGGCAGAAGCGCATCACTTCATTTTCGCTCTTGCCCTTCGGGTCAAAGTCCGAACCGCCCTTGCCGCCGCCGATTGGAAGCCCGGTCAGCGAATTTTTGAAAATTTGTTCAAAACCGAGGAATTTGATAATGCTCAGGTTTACGGAAGGATGGAAACGCAAACCGCCCTTGTACGGACCTATCGCGGAGTTGAACTGCACGCGGAAGCCCCGGTTCACCTGCACTTTGCCCGCGTCGTCTACCCATGGCACTCTGAAAACAATGGCGCGTTCAGGCTCGATGAGCCGTTCAAGAAGCCCGGCTTTTTCGTAGGTGCTGTCCTGATCTACGATGATCCGCAGACTGTCTAAAACTTCCTTCGCCGCCTGTAAAAACTCAGGCTGTCCAGAGTCCCTTTTTTCGATAATAGAGATAATATTGTCTATGTAGCCCATGATTCCTCCGTTTTGAGCCGCGTGAGCGGTGACAATTCCCCCCTGTTTGTTTATAGCAAAAAAGTACGCCTAAATCAAGTACTCTATTTCCCCGACAAATACTTTTCCGCGCTTGCGAGCTTTACGGCGGCGCAGAAAATCTCCAGCGCTTCGCCAAGTTCGCCGATGGGCGGAAAGGTCGGGGCGATGCGGATGTTGCTGTCTTTGGGGTCATTGCCGTTGGGGTAAGTCGCGCCGGCTGGCGTTAGGGCGACGCCGGCTTCCGCGCAGAGGGCGACAATTTTTTTCGCGCATCCTTCAAGTGAATCAAAACTGACAAAGTAGCCGCCTGTCGGCTCCGTCCACTTTGCGATGCCCAGTCCGTCCAATTCTCTGCGCAGTGTGTCGGAAACCAGCGCGAACTTGCGCCTTAAGATCGCCGCGTGTTTTTCCATGTGCGCCATTACGCCGGATGCGTCCTTGAAAAAGCGAACGTGGCGCAGTTGGTTTAACTTATCAGGACCGATTGTCTGCACGGTCAAGCGCTGGCGGATAAAATCGCAGTTTGATTTTGAAGAGGCGATACACGACACGGACGCGCCGGCGAAACTCACCTTTGAAAAAGACGCGAAAACAAGGGGCATGTTCGGGTTTCCCTCTTCTTCGCACAAACGGATGATGTTCGGGATTTCCGCGTGAGCGGAGCCAAGATAATGGAAGGCGTAGGCATTGTCCCAATAGATGCGGAAATCTTCCGCGGCAGGTTTTAGTTTGGCGAAGCGCCTGACAGTTTCATCTGAATAGACGATGCCTGTAGGGTTTGAGTATTTGGGCACGCACCATATCCCCTTGATCATCGGGTCGGAGGAAACCGCTTTTTCGACCGCGTCCATGTCAGGACCGTCCTGCCCCAGCGCGACGGGAATCATCTCGATATGAAAATATTTGCAAATTGTAAAATGGCGGTCATAGCCCGGAGACGGGCATAAAAATTTCACATGACCCTGCGTCTGCCAGGGTTCTCCGTCTCTTACGCCGTGAGACATATTGGACGCGACATTGTCAAACATGAGGGCAAGCGAAGAGTTGCCCCCGACAATTACTTCTTCGGGCGTTAAATCCAAAAGGTCGGCGAATATTTTTTTCATTTCGGGGATGCCGTCAAGCCCGCCGTAATTGCGGCAGTCGGCTCCGTTTGCGGCGGTGTAGTCGTCGGATGAAAGATCGGTGATCATTTCATTGCAAAGAGCCAACTGTTCATTAGAGGGAACTCCGCGCGTCATGTTGAGTTTTTTACCCTTTTCTTTGCACTTATCCAAAAACCCGTCAAGCTCGTTTTTTACGGCGGACAATTCGCTCTCGCTCATCTGTGAATACGGTTTCATGGTTTTATCCTTTTAATTGACTTTACACTTTTTTAACCATTTCGCCAAGAGTTGATTTTTTTAACGAATTGGGAAGGAATCGAAGCCGGCGTTTTTTAAATCGTTTATCACGCGGTTGGAGTCCGCTCCGGCGGGAACGACAACTGCCCACTTTTCGCCGCGTTGTTCAAGCGAGGGAGAGAAGCCCGCTTTTTCAAGTTTCGCTATTTGCGCCTGCGCGTTTACCTCTTTACCGAAGAGTCCGGTTTGCAGTTTAACTTGCGAGGCGGGCGGCTGGGAAACGCTTGCGGGCGCGGGTTTTTCCGCTGGAGACGAAGGACGTTTTTCAGTTTCAACTGTGGTTTTAGGGACGGCGGTTGGCGCGGGTGCGGGTTTTTCCGCCGTGATGATTTCGGTTTTTACGATTGGAAGAGAGTCAAGTCCGTTAAGGAAGAGCCAGAAAGGGCTTGGGTTGATAATTACCACAGAGGATTTTTCGCCAACGGCAAGGCGTCCTTCCGGGCTTTGAGGGGCTTCGGTAATCAGGCGCTGACGCCATGTTTCGCTTTCGTCTCCTTTCGACAATTTCCAGAGCATGAAAAAAATTTGGCTTTTCATTTGTGAATATTCAGGTTTTTTTGCAAGCGCGGAAAGAGACTGGGTTTCGCCCGATTTAACAGCTTTTATACTAGCGTCCAGAAAACGCGCCTGAGTTGATTTTACAAGCAGAGGTTCAAGCGCCTTGCCTGCCCTGTCCCATTCGCCCATCGCGGCAAGACAGTACGCGCAGGCAAGAAGCGCGTTGTCGTCCACATCGCCGGGAATCGCCGCGGCTGCTTCCAGCCAGTTTTTTGCCGCGCCTTCAATGTCTCCCGACAACTGGCGAAGGCGCGCGAGACGGATAAGAGCATCGCGGCGTTCTTCGGCGGAAACGCCCTTTACCGCGACTGCTTTTTCAAAGTTTTGAATTTCGCCGTCAAGAGATACGCTGGCGTTAGAGGAGACGCTTTTATCAGAGGGGACATTGGCGTCAGAAGAGACGCTGGCGTCAAAAGAGACGCTGTTCTGCGCGAAAACAACTGCCGCCGAAAAAAGAATCACGGCGAAAAGAAGTAAGCGCGGCGCGGCGGGTCTATTTCGATTTGCTTCCACTTTCGCCGCCATGTTCGCGCATAAATTTTTCACGTCGACTCATATTGTTTTCAGCTTCAGCGCTGCGGGGAGAATCGGCGTCAAGTTCCCCTTTCTTTTCCTTCGTTGTTTTTTCCTTTCGTTTGCTTTTACCAAAAAGAACAAAAGGCAGACTGCATAAAAGTCCGAAAAAGAACGATGTAAAAACGGTAATGAAAACCGGAACCTGTTTAAATTTGATAATGCCAAAAGTTAAATCACATCTATTATCCAGGTTGAATGTAATAAACACCAGAAAAATAGCAAAAATAATGATAAATAAAATTAATCGCCAAGGCATGATAACTCCTTTTTTGTGCGGCTGTATAACCGCACATTTATATCGAACATGAAACGAAGTTTCATGATAACTCCTTACTTATAATAATAACTCTTTTGCTCGAAATGTTTTACCTCTCAAAGACGAAATTGTAATTCTGGCGAAAGAGCCTATCATCGACTTCGGACCCGCAACCGCCGCCATTTCGTCTTTTTCAGTTCTCGTTATTAATTCATCGGCATTTTTTCGTGAAATTCCCTCTATTAATACCGTTTCCGTACTGCCAATTCTCGCTTTTAACAACTGCGCGGTGTGCTTCTCCTGCAGGGTCATCACTCTGGAAAGCCTCTCTTTTTTGACTTCTTCGCCTATCCTGTCCGGCAAATCGAACGCTTTTGTCCCTTCGCGCGGGTTAAAATGGTACATATAAGCGTAGAGGAACTTCATTTCTTCCATTAATTCGAGGGTTTGGCGCAGATCGTCCTCAGTTTCGCCCGGAAAACCTACCAAAATGTCTGTGGAAAGGGAAATTTCCGGCATGGCGGCGCGAATTTCGCGGACAAGCTCCAGAAAACGCTCCCTTGTGTAGCCCCGGTTCATCGCTTTTAGCACATTATTTGAACCGTGCTGGACGGGAAGATGCAGATGACGGCAGAAGACTCTGTTTTCAGCCATAACTTCTACTGTCGCGGGGGAAAAATCCTTCGGGTTTGCCGAAAGAAAACGAATCCATTTTACACCGCTTTTTTCCGCTTCCGCCGCGGCAAATTTTAAAAGGCGGGAAAAATCCATTCCGGTTTGTTCCCAGCGGTAACTGTTCACGTTTTGACCAAGCAGGGTAATTTCCCGAACTCCCCTCTCCCCCACAAGGCGAATTTCCCGCGCGATATTTTCCGGGTCGCGGGAAACTTCACCGCCGCGCACATAAGGGACGATGCAGTAAGAGCAGAAGTTGTTACAGCCGTGCATGATAGGAATGAAACTGCGGAACTGTCCTTCTTCAAGGTGGGAATTTGAAAAAGCGAAAACCGGTTTTTCGTTTGTATCGAAGTCCGCCTTTGTGTCCTTTTCGGCGGCTTCAAGAATCAGCGGAAAGAGGGAGCGGGCGGAAGTGCCCATAACATAATCCACCTGCGGATATTTTTGTTTTAGAGTTTCACCTAACCTCTGCGCCATGCAGCCCGCGACAACCAGCGTAAGACGCCGCGTTTTGCGCTTATTCTGTTTTTTTTTAATTCCGGCGTAATGCGCAATTCGGCTGAGAACGCGCCTTTCGGCTGTTATCCGCACGGAGCAGGTGTTAAGGAGAACAAGATCGGCGCTTTCGCCGTCTGCCGCCTCGTTCCAGCCGCGTTCTTTGCAGACAAGAACAAGCGCCGCCGACTCCGCGCTGTTCATCTGACAGCCGTAAGTTTCAAAAAAGTAAGTCAAGCCTGTCAATCTCTCATGACCTTTGCCCAAGATCCCAGCTTAATTTTATCGCCTTAAACAATCCAAGAACCACAAGCCCTATCGCGCCTACAATTAAAAAGTAGCCCGCGAAACTGGCGGCAATTCCAAAGCGCGGATGAGTTAACAGCATAAGAAAACCCGTGACGGTTATAACGACGCCTGTTTTGAAAATTGCTTTGCGTCTGCGCAGCAAAATTGAAATACCGGCAAAAAAAGCGGCAACTCCAACAAAAAGCCCCAACGGTCGCACTCTCATGCCGATGAATGTAAGAACGCCGATAGCGATACCGCCGGCGATAAAAAGAATCACAGTCCTGCCCTTATTGGGAAGATCTTCTGTCGCGGGATTCGCGTCTCTCCATTCGGGTTCGTTTGTCATTTTTCAATCCTCCTTTGCGCGGCTTCCAGAACATTTTGAAGAAGCATGGCGATAGTCATGGGACCGACGCCGCCCGGAACCGGCGTGTACCAGCCGGCTTTTTCTTCCACTGCAGGATCAACGTCGCCGCAGAGGCGGTAGCCTTTTTGCGCGGACGGATCAGGTACGCGGTTTATGCCAACGTCGATTACCGCCGCGCCTTGTTTTATCATATCAGGTTTTATGAATTCCGGGTTTCTCGCCGCGACGATTAAAATATCCGCCTGAGACGTGTGAGAGCGAAGGTCTTTCGTTCCCGTGTGGCAGAGCGTTACAGTCGCGTTGTATTCGCGGAGCGCCAAAATGTTCGCAAGCGGCTTTCCCACAAGGTTTGATCTTCCCACCACTACCACATTCGCGCCGGAAACGGGAATTTTATATTCGCGCAAAAGCATGAGAACTCCATGGGGTGTACAGGGAAGAAAGCCGGGCTTTCCCAAAACCATGTTCCCTACGGAGACAGGATGAAAACAGTCCACGTCTTTTTCCGGCGCGACAGCGACCGTTACTTTATCTTCATCGATATGTTTCGGTACGGGAGACTGAACAAGGATACCGTGAATTTTTTCGTCTTTGTTAAGTTCGCCTATGAGCGAAAGAAGCTCGGCTTCGCTTGTAGTTTCCGGCAGTCTTATGTCTCTGCTTTCCATTCCCGCTTCAGCTAACGCTTTTTCCTTCGACTTGACATAGGAAAGGCTTGGAGCGTCGTCGCCTACCAGTACCACCGCAAGGCAGGGAACAATTCCCTTTTCGCGTAACGCCGCGCTTTTTGCCTTTACGCTTTCCCGAATTTTCAGCCCAAGAGCCTTTCCGTCCATAATTACCGTAGACATCTTTTCTCCTTAAAAAATATTATACTAAAACCGGAAGCGGAAGTACCGCCATAAAGCGCCCCGCCTTCGCCCTGATAAAAAAATCTCCTTCAAGCGCGGCATTGCTCAAGCCGAAAAAACCGCGTTCCCAGGGCAGTCCCGCAAGCCGCCACTTAAGTCCGCCGCTGTCCGCTTCCCAGGGACCGTTTCCGAGCGGAAACACCGAAACAGGCGCGCCTTTTTCAAGGCTTGCGGAAAGCGTATTTTGCGCCGTTTCCGCGTCTATACAGCGAATATCCGCCGCGTCTGTTACCCAGCGGCGCGGAAAAACTTCCCTTTCAAAGAGGGAACGAATCGCGAACAGATGATCGATTCTGCCGCCGCCGCCGCCGATGATCCATATTTCATCACAGCCTTTTTCGCTCAAATGCGAAAAGGCAAGCTCGGTATCTGTATAATCTTTGTCCGCCGCATGGCGGATAACGCGCTCCGGCGGATACGCGGAAAGCCTTGCCGGGTCGTCAAGAGAGTCCATGTCGCCGATGATCCAGTCAGGCTTTAACCCCGCGTTTTCTGCCGCGCTAAGTCCCGAATCGGCGGCGGCAAGGAGCGCTCCTTTTGCCTCCTGCTCAACCAGCCTTCTGGTAACTTCCGCCTGAGGAGTCTCTCCTCCTGTAAAAATAATACCTAACAAACTACCCTCGCGCCTTTGCGTGAAATCTTTTTAGAACTAATGTAGTATACTCAATCAACAGGAGAATTTCAATTGACCAAAGCCGTTCATCCGGTACTGAAAGAAATCGCGTCTCTTTTTAACAACGGCGGGAAAGAAATTTACCTTGTGGGCGGCGCCGTGCGGGATATGCTGATGGGAAAAAAAATCAACGATTGGGATTTGGCGACAAACGCGCTGCCCGATGAAGTAACCGCGATTGTAAAACGCGCCGGAGGCAAGGTCGTTCCCACAGGCATCAAGCACGGAACCGTTACCGTCTTTTACAAAAACAACAGCGCGGAAATCACCACGTTCAGGCTTGAAGCGGGCTACTCCGACGGGCGCAGACCGGACGAGGTTCATTTTACTTCGGACATCGAGGAAGACCTGTCGCGGCGCGATTTTACGATGAACGCGATTGCCCTGCGCCTTCCCGAAGGAAAAATTGTAGACCCTTTTGACGGCGAAGCTGACATCAAAGCGAAAGTGATCCGCTGTGTGGGAAATGCCGCTGAGCGGTTTAACGAGGACGGACTTCGCCCTCTGCGCGCCGTGCGTTTCGCGTCCCAGCTTGGCTTTGAGATTGAGAAAAACACTCTCGGCGCGATAGGCGGCGCGCTTTCCGTGAGCGCGAAAGTTTCATGGGAGCGCGTCCGCGACGAGATTGATAAAATACTCGCCTCTCCCATTCCCTCCCGCGCCTTTCTGTTAATGGAAAAAACGGGGCTTTTAAAACTTTTCCTTGAAGAACTTGCCGTTTGTCGCGGAGTTGAACAGAAAGGCTTTCACCGTTTCGACGTGCTGGATCATTCCCTTTACGCCTGCGATTACGCCGCCGCTAACGATTATTCCCATGAACTGCGCCTTGCTTCTCTTTTTCACGACATTGGAAAACCGCAGGCGAGGCGAATGGGCGAAAGCGGCGTATGGACATTCTACCGTCATGAAGAAATCTCAGCCGTTATGTGCAAACAAATACTGAACCGCCTTCGCTGTTCCAACGCGGTAATCGCCAGCGTCTGTCACTTGATTAAAGAACACATGTTCCACTACACGGACGAATGGTCGGACGCGGCTGTCCGCCGTTTCATCGCGCGCGCGGGACAAGAAAACCTTGAAGACCTCTACCGTCTGCGCCGCGCCGACACTTACGCCTTTTCCGGAAAAGAGGGAGACGCTTCTTCACTTTTATTGCTTGTAAAAAGAGTGGATAAAATCATGGCGCATAGCAAGGCCCTGTCAATCAAAGACCTCGCCGTTTCGGGAAACGATTTGCTTGGGATCGGCATACCAAGCGGCAAAAAAATTGGTATCATTTTAAGAGAGCTTCTGGAAACCGTGCTTGACGACCCGGCGCAGAACACAAGAGAGAAACTGTTGGAAATTGCGTTGAAAATTTATAAAGAGAGAAGTTAGCTGAAATTAAAAAGCGGGGAGCGCTATGGGCTAACGCCCCCCGCGGGGTTAAAGTTGATCTTTCGAACAACTTTTTTACTAATTTAATACTGTGCGCTAACGCACTGGCACGACGACCACCGCCTCTTCTTCCGCGAAACTTTCCGCGCCGTGCGGCGTGAAAACCATCCAGTACACGCCGAAACCGTGGACGCTGTCGCTGATCAGCTCGTCGGGGTCTTTCCACGAAAAGCAACCGTTCACGCTGTTGTATCCGGCAAGCGCGATTGTCGAAAGCGGTTTGCCTATCGTCCCCTTCAATTTTCCCGGCCATTTCAACTTGTTGTCCGGCATGATATTTTTCTCCTTTGGTGCTAGTCCCCTTTTACTCTTGACTTTGTGTAGCCAATTCCCTACACTATATGTATGGAATACGAGGTTGTTGAAACCGACGAATTCAGTAACTGGCGCAACAATCTGAAGGATTTGCAGGCGAGACGCAGAATACAGGCCAGAATTGACCGTGTTATTTCCGGCAACTTTGGAGATTGGAAGCCCGAAGTTGGGGAAGTGCGGGCTATGCGGATTGATTACGGTCCGGGTTACCGGCTCTACTACGTTATCAGAGGCAGAAAGGTTGTATTCCTGCCGTGCGGCGGTGATAAAAGCACCCAAACGGCGGACATTAAGAAGGCAGTCGAACTTGCCGAGGAGGTTTAGAAAATGGCTATAAAAACATATCCGGTTGATATTGCCGCCGAACTCAAAACTGAAGAGGATATTGAAGGTTTTATCGAAGCGTCCATTGAGGAAGCGAAAAACGATACAGACCCAAAGTATCTTATTCACGCGCTTGAGACTGCCGCCCGCGCCAGAGGCATGCTTGCCACCGCTCAGGAAGCTGAGGTTGACCGCGCGAACCTGTACCGTATTCTCTCCGGCGAAACCGATCCCAGAGCCAGCACGCTCGCTAAAATAGCCAACGCTCTCGGTTACCGCCTTACACTTGTCAAGCAATCGTTCTCTCCTGTTTAAGATTTTAACCTCTCTCCAACTCACCCCAATTTCGCGTTAGTATGCGCCATTGAAAATGGCGCATACTAACTAACCCACCTACGGTCTACGCGCGACGCGGAAGCCTGTGTTGGAACGACGACCACCAAGACCAAGATTCTCATTCGCCCGCGCGGTGGTACGGGTGTTTAACAAATTCGATTGAAAGCTCCCACCGCGCACTACGCGTGTTGAACCACTGGTGGGTCCAGTGGGGTTAACACTTCCATTTCCTACTCCATCGTAATTTAATACGTACCAGTCCCAGCACATTTCAGCCACGTTCCCACTCATGTCATACAGCCCCAATCCATTCGCCGTCTTCTTTCCTACCTGATGCGTCTTATCATCTGCGTTGTATGAAAACCACATAGCGTTGTTTAATTGTGAATCGACGTAAATTCCACTATTAGTATATGCTGCTCCTGCCCATATGTTGTGGGAATTGGCGTCTATGAGAGGTCCGCCCTTTGCCGCGTATTCCCACTCCGCCTCAGTAGGCAGACGGTAACCGCTCTTGCTCCAGTTCGCCGTTACAGTCGCGCTTTGTATGTAATTGTTGTTGTTGTTTGTAACTCTGGTTATGTCGGTTATCGTATAAACATTGTTTGCACTAGAGCCATTCTCCAGTTCAGTCAGCTTGTTGCAAAACTCTACAGCGTCAAACCATGTCAAAAACTCCACAGGTCTCTTGTTCTGTACTTCGCCCGAAGCAGGCGGATAACTAGCGCCCTGAAAAGTACTCGGATTTCTACCCATCACTGAATTAAACTGTTCCTGCGTTACCTCATACTTGCCAATACTAAAATTACCACCCAATCTTACACTATGCACTTCACTTAATGTTTGTACATAATTAGTTCTACCCATCGAGAAAGAACCTCCTTCTACTTGTATTAGTTCCATTGGAGATTTTATTGAAACACTCACATTGTTTGTAACTGTTCTGTAATTCCCGCTTGCCGGGGTGAAGGTAACAGGATAAAAGTGAACGCCGACAGAGGATGTGGTCGTTGGGTTTGCCCACGCAAACGTGCCGGGTACATTTTCATTGTTTACGCCTCTCGCACTTCCGCCTGACAGCGTTGACGCGGAAAGCGTAAACCCGGTGTAGATAGTAATTTCCGCCGCTGTCGGCCATGTTAATACTGTCGGGTCAGCAGGTGTTATGCCAACATTTCCTGTTCCTGTAAGGGTAACGTTATTTACGGGCAGGGTTACTGTGTAGTTACCCGACGCGCCGCCATTTATGACTACATTGGTAATATTGACGGTTTTCGTTCCGGCGTCCGCGTTTGTGTATACGCCGTTAACCTGTTCTATGTACACATTGTCGGGGGGAACAAAAATAGCAATACCGACAAGCGATATGCCGCCGATGTTGTTAGCGGTCATATTGCCGTCGTACACTTTGGTATGCGACGCCGCACTGGTGTTAAGGGTAAGAGCTTTCTTGTTTACCGTCAAAGCGGTTGTATGCGCGTTATGCCCGCTGTAATTCACGGTAATTGGCTGACCGTCAAAAGCCGCATGGCTCAATCCCGAACCGTGTGCGGGAACTGTCTGGAATAAGCTTGCATTGCTAAACGTTATAATCTCGTCCGCGCTGTTCTCGACCGTTACTGTTACCACAAGCCCGCTAAGATCAAGCGCCTCTCCGTGCGTGTAGCTCAATTTTGTCGGCTGGTGTGTAACCGCTATACCCAGTACCGTCCCGGAAAGAGTTTTGTCAAATTCATAAGAGATCGTTTTCGTCCCGTTGGGGTTGCTTGTAATATGCGCGGCGCTGCTGTTGATATGCGCGGTCATGCCGCTTGCGAATTCATAGTCCGCCTTAGCCGTAAGCGTAACGGTCGCGGTGTAATTTATATTTCCTTGGAACGGATTATGGGAAGGATTCCACGTTACCGGACCGGCGGTGAAGCCGTCACTGCTAGCAACCGTCGCTACTGTAACGGGTATGTTTTCCTTCGCGGGCGGTTCTATGCCGACAAAGGCGGTTGTGATCTGCATTTTATTGACAGTCAGATTATCCGTATTCGCCGTATGACCGTTGCAGGATACGGCAATGGGCGTATTGTTATGCGTTGTATGAGAAAGCGTAATGCCGTGCGCGGGATTAGTCGTTATGATTCGTGACGCGAAATTAGCGAACGCTATGTCTTCAGGATCGCCTGAGTCGTAGGAAAGTGTTACCACAAGCCCCTGAAGCCTTAGCGTATCTTCATGGTCGTAAGTCATCTCGTTCGGCTGTGTCTTAATAGCTATGCCCGTAACAACTCTTACGTCAACCTGTTTGAATTCATATGCCAGATAAAGAGCAGACCCCTGGTTACTATCAACAGCCGCCGCCTGTCCGTTTACCGTCGCCGTCCTCATCGCGATAAACGTGTAGTCCTCATTAGCCGTCAGCATAACCCAAATTGTGTATTTGCCGCCGCTCTGGAACGTGTTGTGCGGCGGATTCCACGTTACCGACTGAATGGTATATCCGCTGCCGGTAGACGTTACGCCTTCCAATGCCGCAGGAATGCCGTCCTTCACAGGCGGCGTTACGTTAAGGGCGACTTCTCTGATCGGCGTCCTCCCTTCCGTGTCGAACACCGTAATATCAACAGTACGGCTTGAAGCTGCGGTTGTTTTTCCGTTCAATGTATTTGTTACCTGCACATAGTAATAAGTCGTATCATACAAATCTTCGATGTTTGTGGACGGCGAATAACTTTCTCCCGTTCCGCCTGAGACAGCCTTTCCGCCGCTATTGCTGTTTTTCGTATTGCTGTACCACTGATACGACAGATCTCCCCCGTCGCTCACCGAAGCTTTCGCCGTCATAGTTACGCCGTCTCCCTTAACATAGGGACCTATAGGTGAAGCTTCGATGTTTATAGACGGAGCCTGCGGAGGAGCGGGTTCTTTGTATTTTTGCGGGATAAACGGGTTCTCGCAAGCCGTTAAAACTAAAATAACTAACGCGCAAAGCGCAAATATTTGTTTCTTTTTCATTTTCTAACTCCTCCCTTAAAACTTAACTCCGGCTGTTACGCCGATCCCGAACACGGACGGATAAGTTATCCGCGCGTACGGCTCTATAATGAACCTCTTGTTCAGCAGAAAGCGGTAGCCTGCTCGTAAGCCCATAGAAAAAAGCAAGATTATATCCCCGTCTTGGAGGATTCCTTCCTCGATGATTATGCAAGCCCCTACGTCCGCCTGACCGAAAAAGCCTGTGTCTGTTTGACCTCTAAATGGGAAATAAAAGCGGATAAGGACGGCAGGCTCAAGGACTAACATTCCGTCAAAATTGTAACTGGCGGACATGGTAACGCCGGCAGCTCCGTAGGAATTGGGTAAATTGAAGTCCAACCCAAAAACAGCCCCTTCCGAGAACATGTTGCGTGAAAACCCGTTGATTTCCAGCCCCAGAACAACAGCCCCAAGCTTCGGCTTCTTTTCGCCCTGCGGATTCAGCCCGTTTTCAACGTTTTCTTCCTGAGCAAAGGCGCAAAGACTGAAAATGAGGAAAAATGCTGTAAAAAGGATTGCTTTACGGGCGCTCTCTAATGTCCTTGACGGACTGCTCTCTACTGTGCGCCTGCCGCTCAAGCTAAAGCTTTCGCGCGTTTTTTTGCATACAGTGGATTTTTTGAGGCTACAACGTGCTGATTTGGTTGATCCGCACAGCTTCGCTGTGCTATCTACTGTTGGGGGGGGGGGGGGGTACAGCGGGATTTATAATTTTGGCTAAG
>JAISSH010000115.1 GCA_031273265.1 Treponema sp. | reverse complement strand
GACTCGGACTTTAAATTAAGCGGGAAAATAAAAACTTTATTTGTATGTTTTTTACTGTATCTTACGCCAATATCAATTTGATATTGATATGTAATATCAAACGGTTCCATCAATCTGTTGCCTCCCAAATTGCCGTTGTCAAAAGAAGCAAATCCGTTAAGAAGCACAGTCCATCTTTCCGCTACAGGAACTTCTATGCCCGCGAATGCCGCCGCGCCCATGTTAAAATAATTCCAACGGTCAGAGTTAAGGTAGAAAAAATGCAGGGCGGGACCCACATTTACGCGGATATAATTTAAATCAACAATTTCAAATTTTAATCCCGCAGTTAGATCCGCTCCGAAATGCAGGGGAGTATTCTGTTCCTGCGGGAAATCGTTAAATGTCGATTTCATTGGATAGTACGCGGCTGCCCTTATCATGGGTTTGAACAAGTCAAAGTGCACCATTTCAGTTCTAAAGTACAGACCTATTAAAAAATCTTCCAACACAAAATTGCTTCTTTCGGTTTGTTTAATAATTCTGGTAAGCCATGAAATTGTCACCCCCTCGCTAAAAATAAATAGTGTCTGGTTTGCGGGTGCTATTTCCACACGTTCTTCATCGTCCGCCGCGATTTCCTCAGAATAAATTTCGACCGTAAAAAGCAGAGTGAGCAGAATAAAACAAACGGCAAAGACGGTTATTTTCATGGATATTCCTTAATTCGAGATTTTATACAGCGTAAGATGTGAGACGGCGCTTTCCACAGGCCAGTCGATGTACAGCATATTTCCGCGAATATCCCACTCGGTTACTACTGTCAGAGTTTCGCTTGTGCAGGTAAATGTCAGGGAATTCATTAATACTGAGTAATTTCCCTCGTAGACCATAGAAACGCCGCTGCTGGTGATTTTTACGTTAAATGTTCCGTCGGGAAAAAAGGAAATGGTATTGCCGAGGTTGTCGGCCCATGATCCATAAAGAGGAGACGACTCCTCACAAGCCAAAGTCAAGAGACAGACTAGGCCTATAATGGTACAGAAAAACAAAATTCTTCTTTGTGTCATACTATATTGATAATTATACCGTGAAAGATAGAAAGATCAAGCTTTTTGTATAGTAATTAGACGAATTTTTTATTTTGTCTAATGAAGGGCGAAAACCGTTGTTTTTGCGGTTTTTATCGGAAAAAAGTCGAAAAATTATGAAAATATATCCAAAATGCTGTTTTTGGTGTATCATTTACCATACAGGGGTTAAAGAATAGTGAATTTTGTAACGATTGATTTTGAGACGGCGAAATATTCACGGGAGAGCGCCTGCTCTGTGGGACTGGTAAAGTTTATCGGCGGGGAAGCGGCAGACACTTATTATTCGCTGATACGTCCGCCAATACTCTATATTCGTCCCGATTTTACGGATATTCACGGTTTGACGGTGGACGATGTAAAAGACGCGCCCAATTTCGCGGCTATCTGGGACAGCGAGATAAAACCCTTTATTGGCGGTTTTCCTCTGGCGGCGCATAATGCGTCCTTCGACATGGGCGTTCTTGGGGCTGTTCTTGATTGGTACGAACTGGAAATCCCCATGTTCCGGTATTTCTGCACCTGCATCCTTTCCCGCCGGACATGGCCTGAATTGAAGTCCCACGCGCTCACTTCGCTGGCTAATAGTTTCGGCATCCGCTACAACGCTCACAATGCCCTTGACGACGCGATGACCTGCGGGAAACTGGTAACAATGTCCGCGGAAAAGCACGGCAGTGAGAATATTACCCAGCTTCTCAGATCGACCGGAATGGAGATGTGCGTGCTAAAAAAAACTTGAATTATGCGTTTTGCGCTGGTATCATTAATCAAGGAGGGGCTTGAAAAGTGAGCGATACTGAAAATTTAAGCGATATTCCTATAAGCACCGTAGACTCTCCGTCTGTCGTTCTGGAACTCATTCATCAGCTTAAAATAAAAGATGTCATGACAACCGTTCTTATTACCGGGAAAAAAACGCAGACATTAAGGCACATTCAGGCTCTTCTGCGGGAAAACAAGGTGGCGGGCATTCCCATTGTGGAAAATAAAATGCTGGTCGGGCTGGTTTCCACCGAGGACATCATCAACGCCCTTGATAAGGGCTACATCGACAGCCCTGTGGAAGAAAAAATGACAAAAAACATAATCAGCCTGCAAGATGATATGCCCCTTTCCTTCGCCATTTCGTACCTTAACAAGTACAGGTTCGGACGTTTTCCTGTTCTTAATAAAGATCATGAAGTGGTGGGTATTCTTACGTCCACCGATGTGATTCGTTCTCTGCTGGTTGAAATGAACCGTGAGGTGCTAAGACTTGAAAAACTTCAAAAGAGCGCGAGTACGGATATTCTTTCGGCTTATTCGGAAATGGAATTTACCACCGCGCATTACGATTTTGAATTGGCGGGCAGGGCTTCCACGGAAATTAAAAAAGCGCTCAAACTGCACAACTTTGATCCAAAACTGATCCGGCGCGTTGCCATCGCGAGTTATGAGTTGGAAATAAATCAGGTTGTTCACTCACAGGGCGGCGTTATGCGCTGTTCCATAATGCCGGACAAGGTGATAGTTACCGCATCCGATGAAGGTCCCGGCATTGAAGATGTGAGTCAGGCGCTGAAAGAGGGTTATTCCACCGCAAACGAATATGTCCGCTCACTCGGCTTTGGCGCGGGAATGGGTCTCGCCAACACAAAACGGGTTTCGGATGAATTTACAATCAATTCCACCGTTGGAAAGGGAACTACCGTCCGCTCTGTCGTGTTTGTAAATTCGCCCAAAGATGAATCCTGAAAAGGAGCTGGTTATGAAAATAAAAGAAGTTGCCGCCGCTCTGAACGCTGAAATTTGCCAAAGCGAATTTGAAGACGTTGAAGTGAGCGGCGCGTATACGTCCGATCTTCTTTCCGACGTGATGGCAAACGCGAAAGACGGTGGCGCGCTTATCACAATTCAGGCTCATAAAAACACAGTGGCGGTGGCGGAATTGGTAAATATCACCGTTATCGTTATCTGCAACTCGCGCCCCCTTCCCGATGATATGCTGGAAGCCGCAAAGGACGAGGGTATCGCAATTATTCGCGTAAAGGAAAACCAGTTTACCGTTTCTGGAAAATTATGGGAATTGTTTGCTCATGCTGGCGGATCTGCATAATCACTCCTGCCTCTCTCCGTGCGGCTCTCTGGAGCTTTCTCCCAGAAGCCTTTTGGAGACGGCGGCGGCAAGCGGCGTAAAACTGCTGGCTCTTACGGATCACAATTCAAGCCTTAACTGCCCGGCTTTCGCGGAACTCAGTCCTCAATACGGCATTATCCCGATCTTCGGGATGGAAGCCACAACCACCGAAGAAATTCACGTTCTTTGCCTGTTTACCGATCTTGAAGCGTGCATGGCTTTCAATAAATACGCCTATTCAATAATGGCTCCGTTCCTCAACAATCCCGAAAAAACAGGCGATCAGGTTTATGTTGACGCGGAGGAAAATATTATCGGCGAAGTTGAATATTACCTGCTGAGTCCCCTCGATCTTTCAATTGACAATATAGGAGAGAAGGTGGGCGAGTTCGGCGGCATTGTCATTCCCGCCCATGTAGACCGTCCCGCTTTTTCCATGACCAGCCAGCTTGGAGTGGTGGTGGGCGGTCCCTGGTCGGCGCTTGAGTGCGTCCGTATTCCGCCGGTTTTTAACGGTTCTGCGCTGAACACTCTCGGCTACCCCCTGATCACTTCGTCGGACGCGCATTACTGCGAACACGTTGCCCGCCGCCCTTTTGAGCTTGATGTCAGCGAGAAAGAACTTCTGCCCGGCGGAAGCGGCAGCGAAGCGGTCATGGAAATTTTTAAAAAAGCGCTCAGGAAAAGACCGATGTAATGAGGGGAAATTGCCGATAATAACGATAATGAAACCTTTCTTTTTTACCATTCTATTTCTTTTCTCCGCCGGAATTTATTCCGCTGGAATTTTTGCCGCTCCCCTTGAGGGAGGCTTTGCCTATGCGCCGAAATTTTCCGCCTCCTCGGAAGAAAAAAGCCGCATTTTTGCCGAAGCGCGGACAAAAGTTATAGAAACAGCAGCCCGGTACGAAAACACTCCCTATCTTTACGGCGGGGCGACAAGAAGCGGGCTTGATTGTTCAGGTTTCATTTATGTCAGTTTTAAGGACGCTCTGGGAGTTTCCGTGCCACGTACATCTACCGGTCTTTATACATGGACGGAAAGAATCCCATCCGATCAGGTACAGCCGGGAGACCTTCTGTTTTTTAAGACGGACAGCACCGGGAAAATTTCCCATGTTGGTCTCTATTTGGGCGACGGTCGTTTTATTCATTCAACTTCCGCCGGACCAAAGACCGGAGTAATATATTCAAACTTTGATGATAGATACTGGTCGCGCACTTTCGCCGGCGCAGGGCGCGCCTTTCCTGAAACATCCGGTTTCCGTCCGGGTATTGACGCCGTCACACCGGCTGATTTTAGAATAGCGGAAGCGGAAACTTCGCCGTCTGCCGGACGCGGTCGCTCCGATTTGCCGCCGGCGAAAACGGACGCTTCTTCTTCATCAAAAAACAGCCGCCTCCTGCTTGGGGTCGCTGTCGCGCCGACATGGGCTGGGTTTTTAAAAGAACAGGATTTATTACGGGGCGTCGCTTCCCAGTTTCGCATAGCTGTTGATACTTATACTTTCGGTATGCGGATGGTTTTCGGTTTGGAAATAAGACCGGAGTATGACGGCGCGCTTGGGGTTTTCCGCATTCCCATAACTCTCTCTTGGGGACCCAACGATAAAATTGCGATTTTTCTCGGTCCTGTGTTCAGTTTCGGGGAACCTGCTATTACTACGGAAGAGGGTACTCGCGTCTATTCCGGGGGAACAAACTGGATTGGCGCGGCAGGGTTAACCGCCGCTCCCTTCATCTTTAAAACCGATGCCGGCGAGTTCGCTCCGTATCTTGAAGCGGCGTGGCAGTACTATGTAAACGAAGAAAACACAAGAAACGCCAACGCGGATTTTTCGGCGGGTTTTCGTTTTTCTACCGGGTTAAGGTGGAGCATTCAGGTTAAATAGCGGCGTTAGCCGACATCGTATTCTGTTTTATTTATTTCGTTAATACTGTCTATATACGCTTTTTCCAAATCCGACATGACCCCAAATAACTTGTTTTAAGCGTACATTTCTGCTATTGTTTTAATAATTAATTGAAAGACAGGAGAGCGTTATGGATCGCGAATCTAAAATTAAAGAGTTAATTTCCCAAATGACGCTGGAAGAAAAAGTCTCCCAGTTGAGTTATACAAGTGCGGCAATTCCGCGTCTTGGGATACCCGAATACAACTGGTGGAACGAGTGCCTTCACGGAGTAGCGCGCGCGGGTATTGCGACTGTTTTTCCGCAGGCGATAGCAATGGCTGCAACTTTTGACGACGCTCTTGTCGAAGAAATCGCGGACGCTATTTCCGATGAAGCGCGCGCCAAGTACAACGAGGGTGTCAAACAGGGCAACCGAGGTCAGTACTGGGGGCTTTCTTTCTGGACGCCGAATATCAACATCTTCCGCGATCCGCGCTGGGGACGCGGTCAGGAAACTTACGGCGAAGACCCGTACCTTACAAGCAGAATTGGGCTTGCTTTTGTGCGCGGCTTGCAGGGCGATGATCCTGAAAATTTAAAACTTGCAGCGTGCGCGAAACACTACGCCGTCCATTCAGGACCCGAAAAAGACCGCCACACCTTCAACGCGATTCCCACAAAAAAAGACCTGTTTGAAACTTACCTGCCCGCTTTCAAAGCGCTTGTCGAGGCGGGAGTTGAATCCGTAATGGGCGCGTACAACCGTACTTTGGACGAAGCGTGTTGTGCAAGCAATTTCCTATTAAAAGAAATTCTGCGCGGAAGGTGGGGCTTTAAGGGGCACGTTGTTTCCGACTGCTGGGCTATCCGCGACTTTCACGAGTTTCACAAAATAACTAAAACCCCCGAAGAATCGGCGGCTCTTGCCCTGAACGCCGGATGCGATCTTAACTGCGGTTGTACCTATCCAATGTTAACTGTGTCTTTCAAAAAGGGACTTGTTACAGAGGAGGCGATCAACACGGCTCTTGAGCGCGTACTGCGTACACGTTTCAAGCTGGGAATGTTCGACTCGCCGAAAAAAAGCAGATGGGGGAAACTTGACCGCAAAATTATCAACTGCGAAAAACACCGCGCTCTCGCTCTTAAAGCGGCGCACAAGTCAATCGTACTTTTAAAAAACGACAACAATCTTCTTCCCCTCGATTCAAGCCCTAAAACAATTGTTGTTACCGGTCCCGCCGCGGCAAATACGCACGCGCTTTTGGGCAACTATTACGGACTAAGCCCGCGCCTTACCACAATCCTTGAAGGGTTAGGTGAAAAGGTCGGGGACAAGTTCGGTATCAATTTGGCTTACCGTCAGGGCTGTCTTATGTACAGCGAAAATTCAAGGTCGCTCGTTCATTACGGCGAGGCTAATGTTTCCGATGTCGTAATTGCCGTAATGGGGATTGACGGCGCAATCGAGGGTGAGGAGGGGGACGCAATCGCTTCCGACTCAAACGGCGACCGCGACACAATAGAGCTTCCGCCCTGGCAGTTAAAGTACCTGCGGGCGATTAGGGACGCCGGTAAAAAAATTATCCTTATACTCACGGGGGGCAGTCCAATCGCCTTCCCCGATGACATAGCCGACGCGGTTATTTTCGCCTGGTATCCGGGCGAATCGGGCGGTTTGGCTGTCGCGGACGTTATTTTCGGCGATGTCGTCCCATCGGGGAAACTCCCTATAACTTTCCCGGCTTCCACAGCCCAACTCCCTCCCTACGAGGATTATTCCATGAAGGGACGCACTTACCGTTTTATGACGGAAAAACCCCTGTATCCCTTCGGTTTTGGGCTTTCTTACACAAATTTCCGCTTCGATTCCATCAATTTATCCGCAAAATCAGTCTCAAAAGGCGATTTAACGGACGGAAACGCCGTAAAAGCCTCTGTCACCTTAACAAATACAGGCAAATTTGACGCTGATGAGGTAGTTCAGCTCTATATTTCGAGGGATAATCGCGGTGAAAACGAGCCGGTTGCCTCTTTACGGGGTTTCCGCCGTGTTTTAATACCCGGCGGAAGGAGTAAAACGCTGGAATTCGAGCTTTTTGCCTCTTTTTTTGAGTCTGTGAGCGAAGAAGGCGAATACCAACTGCTTTCCGGCTCTTACACAGTCATTGCCGCGGACGCCGCCCCTGTGCCGGTTTCTGTGGAAAAAGGCGCTCCCGCCCCTGTTTCCGCAAAAATTAATCTTATTTAAAGGATTATTTATTTTTTGTAAAAAAAGTATTGATTCTTTTTTTTCTTTGTGATATAATTGTATCCAATAATCTTAAGCCCTGTATTTCTGGGTTTGAAATTCATGTATTAATTTGGAGGAAGAAAGATGAAAAAAGCGTTAGTTATGGTTTGTGCAGTCCTTATTCTGTTTAGTGTAGGCTGTACAAAAAAAGAAGGGTTGGTGGTCTGGTCCTTTACGGATGAAGTTGAAGGTCTTGTCAAGAATTATTATCTGAAAGACAATCCCGATTTCAAACTTACATATGTCTACACACCGACAGATCAATTTGAAAGCAGGTTAGACCCTGTTTTATCAGTAGGAAAAGGAGCTCCTGATGTTTTCGCGCTGGAAGCCGCCTTTGTTCGCAAATATGTTGAAGGTGGACAGCTTCTTGATATCACCGACATTTATGAAAGAAACAAGAGCAAACTTCTTGCTTATCCGGTTGAAATCGGAACCTTCGAAGGCAAAGTATATGGAATGTCCTGGCAGGCTTGTCCCGGCGCCATGTTCTATCGCCGCAGTCTTGCCAAAAAATATTTTGGAACCGATGATCCTACTGAAGTTCAGAAATATTTCACCGATCTTAACAAATTCATGGAAACAGCGGAACTTCTTAAACAAAAGTCGAACGGCGCTTGCGTAGTAGTATCAAGCCGCGGCGACCTTTACAACGTATTCCTTGGCGCCCGCAAGAATCCCTGGGTTGTGAACGGCAAGCTGAACATAGACCCCGCAATGGAAAGATACATGGATCTGTCAAAGATCATCCATGATAGCCGCTATGACGCCCGCGTCGGACAGTGGTCAGGCGGATGGTTTGAAGGCATGAGAGATGAACTCGTTAATGAGACCGGAAGAAAATATGAAGCTTTCTCATACTTCCTGCCCACATGGGGTCTCCACTATGTTCTTAAGACAAACTGCACAAGAGAAAGTGACGGCTTTACAACATCCGGCGACTGGGCAATGATCCCCGGTCCTGCTCCTTATCGCTGGGGCGGCACATGGCTTGGCGCATGGAAAGGAACAAAGAACCCCGAAGATGCTAAAAAACTTATCGAATACATCGCCACAAATGATGCCTTCCTTGAGCAATATGCGAAAGATTCCGGCGACATGGTCGGCAATCTTAACGTCGTAAACAAAATTAAAGACAGCTTCAGCGAGCCCTTCCTCGGCGGACAGAACCATTATGCCGCGTTTGCGGAAATGGCGAAGAGCGTTGACGGCAAACTGGTACAGAACACTGACCTTACGATTGACGGTATTTTCATGGAAAACGTTACCGCTTTTGTGAACGGCGAGAAAACCAAATCTCAGGCTTTGGC
>JAISSH010000014.1 GCA_031273265.1 Treponema sp. | reverse complement strand
CTTCGGGAAATGGTCAAGGCAAGCCTCCTTGGTACAAGCGCGTTGTCCGACGCTTTTTCCGTTGCTTTTATGCTGCCGAACCTTTTTCGCCGTCTTTTTGCGGAAGGTTCAATCTCGGTCGCCTTCATTCCCACCTTCAAGGAGTATTTGCTGGAGAAAAACCGTGAAAAGACGCGGGAATTCCTGTCGTGTATGTTCACTTTTTTGACTTTTTTCGTAACTTTGATGGTTATGGCCGGAATTCTCGCGGCTCCGCTTATCATTCGCCTTTTCGACTTGGAAGAATTTGACGAAGCCGTCCTTCTTACAAGAGTTATGTTCCCCTTTTTGGGGTTTATTTCGCTGGCCGCCCTGTTTCAGGGGGTGTTGAACAGCCTTCATATCTTTACTCCCTCGGGTCTCGCGCCGATTTTGCTCAATATCGTTACTATTTTGTGCGCGTATGGACTGAGCCCCTACACTCAAAACCCGGCGCGCGCAATGGCAATCGGTATTCTTATCGGCGGTTTTCTAGAAGCGGCGATTCAACTGCCTTTTGTCCTGAAGCGGGGACAGAGCTTCTTTTTTACCGGGTTGAAGCGTGCATTTACCAATCCCGGAACCCGAAAAGTCCTGCGCTTGATTAGCCCCACAATAATCGGAATGGCCGCCTACCAGCTAAACGACCTAGTTTCCACAGCTCTGGCTGGCAGAGCCGGCGAGGGCGTTGTATCGAGCCTTCAATATTCGCTTCGTCTTCAGGAACTGATCCTCGGCGTGTTCGCGGTTTCGATAGGGACAGTGCTGCTTCCGAACCTTACCGAATACGCAAAAACGTCGCAGTGGGACATCTACAGCAAGCGACTGGTTTCCTCAATGAACATTATTGCCCTGATTACCATTCCGATTACGTTTTTTTCGCTCATGGAGGGACAGAGCTTGATCCGCCTGCTCTTTCAAAACCGCAGTTTCGATGAAACATCGGTCAGCCTCACTCTGTCCGCCTTCACTTTCCATATGCCCGGCCTTTTTTTCATCGCGCTTAACCGCATCCTCGCGCCTGCTTTTTACGCCCAAAGCGATACAAAATCCCCCACTTTGGCCGGGATAATCTCATTTGCCGTGAATATTTGTCTTGCAACTATCCTTGTTAGACCGTTCCGCGGCGCGGGCATTGCTTTAGCTCTGTCCCTCGCCAGCGCGGTAAACACGGTTATCCTTCTCGTATTCCTGAAAAAGAACCCCAATATCACCTTGGGGACAGAGCTTGGCTCTTCTTTGCTCTACATTTTGAAGTTGGTCATTCTTTCAGGATTGGCGGTTGTACCGATTTACTTTCTATCTCCCATGCTGCGGGAATTTTTCGCCGGAAGAGGGCGGATTATCTCTTACGGCATACCTTTGATGATCAGCACAATTGCCTACATATTGCTTGGGATCGCTCTGCTTGCCATTGTCAGGGATCAGAATCTTCTAGCTTTTGTAAAAATGGTCAGGAAGAGGGGAAAAAGTCAATAATTTCGAGCTCTGTCCCCACAAAAAGTTGATTTTTTAACAGAGCTCTGTTCCCAAAGATGGCTATTCTCAAGCTTTGACATGGGGACAGAGCTGAAAGTTTATTCCAAAAAAACGAGTTCTGTCCCCTAAAAACCTCACACCCTCCCCTTAAATTGAGCGGAAACGGCTTTTTCCACCGCCTCGGCGACCGCTTTCTCAAGATTTTTGGCTGTCGTTTGATAAACACGATCCATATTATCTAAAATCGACTGTTGCAGTTGTTCCATAGCAATTTCAGGGTAATCCGATACAGAAAATAACTCATTGGATTTTATGCCCAATGCCGTAGCCAGACGTTCAAGCACATCAGCAGTCGGGAAATTTCGGGCAACTTCAATCATGCCGAGATAATTGGTAGACAAACCAGCCCTTTCAGCCAGTTCGGGCTGGGTAATTCCGAGCCGTTTTCTGTGTTTTTTCAGATTTTTAGCCAGAATTTCCTTTAAATTTGCCACTCTTATATCCAATTTTCCTATTTATTAGCCAATTATAAGAGCCTTTATAGACTTGACAAACCAAACAATATATAGTTTAATTCTATATTAGTTGGTTTTTTGTACTTTTATTTATTTATTGAGTAGAAACATACGAAAAACCGCGTTCCCTTGTGGGAACGAACATCACGCTCCGCAATGAGCCAAAACTACGGAGGGAGCATTTTATGAAAAGGATACTTGTTTTTTTTGTTTTAGCGATGGTGGTACTTGGCTCATGTTCTAATAAACAAAAGATTGTCGGAACATGGACTGACGTAGAAGGCTATACATGGACTTTTAGTGCCGATGGAATATTAACTTATGATTCTGGTTCCCACCATGAGTATCAGTATAATGTTGCTGATAATAAAATCACGATTTTTAAAGTGCGAAGTTGGACAGATCTAAATCAAACATTTGTAATTTCTTTCTCTGGGAAAACATTAAAATTATTAGGTGGTCATGATATGGAAGGTTGGAGTGTTGCTGGACCTGGCTGGGGCACAAATGAGTTAACTAGAAAATAAACAACAATAATGTCTTTTTGACTGAATTGAAAAGACATTATTGCAGTAATGTATGCCCATAAAAACACAGGGGAGTAGACTGAGATTTCAAACTACTCCTCCGTGCGCCTCCTCTTCCCTCCGTGTAACTCCGTGTTGAATTTCTTCCTTAATCTTCCCTTTGCGTCCTTCGTACCTTTGCGCCTCTGCGTGAAATTCTTCGTCCTATATGGTATAATAGCTATACGAATAAGAATTTATTCCATGTTTAGGGGGTCTTTATGCATTACAGGAATTTTTTAACCGTTACTTACGCGCCGGCAGGTTATCTGAATGACAGCCCGCTTGAACAGATCAAAGCCGACATCGAAAAGGTTGGCAAATATATCAAGCTCGACAAAATTTATCTTGAAACTTACCGATCGGAAATTCTTGTAGAGCGCGAAAAAATGGAAGCGATAAAGGCGCTGTTTGTCGAAAAAGGTTTTGCGGTTTCGGGCGGAATTACAACCACGGTGAAAAAAACATTGATGGGCAGTAT
>JAISSH010000078.1 GCA_031273265.1 Treponema sp. | reverse complement strand
TTGAAGCGCCAACCCATCTTTCAAACCGTTTTAAATAGGAGGCCCTGCCCTTAATTACGAACGGCCTGATGTTAGGGTCAAAAGCGATAACCTTTTTATTTTCCGCTTCCTTCATTATTATACTTTCAATTGTGCTTGCTATGGGTTCCATTGCCATAGAAATGGAGCCGAAAACCATGCACGTAGCGTCGTCCGGTATCGCAGGCAGTTCTTCCGGCGAAAGCAGACGATCCGCCGTTCCTTCCTCGTAAAAAGCGTACTCCGGCTCTCTGCCTTCTTCCACATTTATAAACGCCAAAACAGGGTTTTGTACGCAGCGGATTATAAGATTGTCTTTTACATTGTTTTGCCACAGGCGCGTTATCTGCATTTCACCGAAAAAATTTGTCGAAAGGCGTCCGAGGAACGCGGAAGGAACGCCGAGTCTGCTTATGGCAATGGACGTATTGTAGGCGCATCCTCCGGGCAGGGGCAGAAAAACTTCTCCAAGGCCGGCGGCGTGAGTTTGAACCATGTCAATAACGGCTTCGCCGACGCAAAGGATCATGTTTGACCTCTTAAAAATTAGTGATTGGTTAGTAATTAATTAAATACTAACCTATTTTTCAGTGCGCGCAATCTCCTTTGCGTTTTCAAGATGCGCGGCGATTTTTCCGCCGGCGTCATTCACCTCAATTGCCTGTTGTGCCACGTGTTGGGAAATGGTTTCCAGCGTGTCTGATGCCTTCTGAATCGCGCCGCTCTGTTGGTGGATATTGTTGGCTCCTTCCCTCACCTTGCCGGTAATCTCCTGCAACGCTTTAAGCGCGGTCAGTATCTGACTGCCGCCCGCCGATTGTTCCTCTACGGCGTTGTTCATCACGCCGAAGGATTGATCGAGCGCCTTTATTTCCGTGAACATCAATTCCATCGACTTTACCGTGTCGGAAGAGACGGCAATTATCTGCGCTATACGCTGTTCTATCTTGTTTATTTCCGACGAGATTGAATCCGATTCTTTGGAGGACAGTTCGGCAAGTTTGCGAACCTCGGAGGCGACGACCGCGAAACCCTTGCCCGATTCTCCTGCGTGGGCGGCTTCAATGGCGGCGTTCATGGCAAGGAGGTTCGTCTTCGCCGCGATGTCCGCGATTGTCTTGTTGGCGTTTTGCAGCATCTCGGACTGCTGGTGTATGGCGTTTATTTCTTCCACCAGGCGGAGCAGTTTAGCCTGCCCCGTGCTGGAAGATTCACTTATCGTATCGGCGGTTTTGCCCGCGTTACCCGCAACCTGGCGGATAGATTCGATGTGGGCAACCATCTGTTCGATAGCCGCCGATGACTGGTTGATATGCGAAGCCTGCGCGTACACCGCTTCGTTAAGCGAATTGATTGAGGCGACGATCTTGTCGATTGCGCCGGATGTTTCCGTAACCGATTTATTCTGCGATTCCGTATCGAGTTTCATCTTTTCCATGTTGGCGGTTATCACTTCCAGCGCGTCGGTGGATTCCACTATAACCGCTTTGAGCTGTTTACTGTCGGCGATCATTTTCAGAAGATGCGCGTTCAGCTTTTCAATCGCTTCTTTCAGGTTGTCCCTTATTTTAACCAGCGCCCTCTGCATAATGCCGATTTCGTCTTTTCTGAATTTGTTGATTTTGCCGCTGAAATCCATTTCAGCGATTGCTTCAGCCATTTTCTCAAGTTCCAGTATGGGCTTAATCAGGGACATTGACAGCAACAACGCCAGTACTGCGGCGGCTATAATAGAAATTATTAACGACAATTGGGCGCGTAACTCATAACCCTTTATTTTGGAAATATCATAATCCGCGCCCAACATAGCCACTACCGCGCCGTTTTGGACAATGGGAAAAAACGCCGATATAAACGTTCCGAATTCATCGGTGTAGGGTGTCTTTGTGATTTGCGGGGTTCTGGTATTGTAGGCCGTGGTGAATGCCTCCGGCGTATCATCCAGACCCCACAAACTGAATATTTCATCAAGCGTCATATCCGGCGTGTACTCGGAAGAAAACACAAACTCGTTACCTTTCGCGGTTCGCTGCATCAGATAAATATAGGTCAGCTCGAAAACCACGGCTATTTTATCCATTGAATAGACAAGTTCCCAGTATTCGTCCGAACCGGCGGTTCCCAGCCTGACAAGTTCGGCGGGGTTGGAGAAAACGCGGTGGTGATCGATGTCTATCATCTGTAGAACATGGGTGAGTTTTTCCTGATATGTGGCTTTGATGTACTGTGAATAGGGGATGTACATCACCAGCGAGATACTCAATCCCAATCCGATAAAGAACGCGAAAAACTTCCATCGTAAGCTGTACACGGTCATTTTCTTTCCTTTTTTGCTGATTTCTTTCCTTTAATTAACCTCAAACTCATTTACAATGGAAGAGATTTTCTCAATGGTAGAATGGGTGGTTGCGGCAAGGTTTAAAACTTCCTGCGCGCCCGATTTGATTTTGCCTATGCCTTCTGACACTTCTACCATGCGCGCCGAAATTTCTTTGGCGTGATTGTGAAGGGCGTTGATTTCCCGAAGCATCGATTCATTGCTGTCAGCCATCTTGCGCGAATCGCCCGAAACCTGCGCGTTGGTTTCGTTCATTACGCGAAGGGACTCCATAACCTGCCCCGCGCCGGTTTTCTGCTCCCGGACTGCGTGGTCAACCTCAAAGACAAGTTTTTCCGTCTCGCCAACCCGCAGGGATACCTCCGCAAAGGCGTTTCCCGACGCTTCTGAGTCTTTTACTATTTTATCAATTGTCCCAACGATTTGTTTTAACTCGTTTCCTATCTTCTTTGATTCGTTGGATGAATTCTCCGCCAATTTACGGATTTCATCGGCGACAACGGCAAAGCCCCTTCCCGCCTCTCCCGCGTGCGCCGCTTCAATCGCCGCGTTCATCGCCAGAAGATTTGTCTGCGCCGCGATAGTGGCGATAATTTTATTCGCCTCCTGCAGAGCCTGCGACTGCTCCACGATCTCGCTGATGCGCTGTCTGCTTTCGCTTTGAATCCGCCCTCCCTCCTGTGACGCTTCGCTCACGGTTTTGAAATGGGACGTCATCTTTTCTGTTACCGAACCAATGGAGGAAATGTTCCCGACCATTTGCTCAACCGCCGACGACCCCTGGGACATACTTGATGTCTGCGTAATGACGGATTTTTCCAGCGTCTCGACAAGAGCGGACAGCTCTTTAACCGTTACGGTGGAAGTATCGACGCTTTTCATCTGCCCCTGAGTTTTCACCAAAACCTGATCCGCGGCATCGGCAATGCGCGTAACGGAAGCGGCCATGTCGCGGGCGTGTTCTTCAAGCTGCATCCCCACTTTTGAAAGATCGCCCTGTCCGCTCTTGATTTCATGTATTCCTTCGCCAAGATGTTCGCAGAAAGCGTTTACCATTCCCGAAACGGTTCCTATCTCGTCTACGGAACAAACGTTGATACGCCGCGTCAGGTCTTTTTTTTCGGAGGAAAGATTTTCCATCTGTTCGATTATCGCGGAGTAGAATCCGGAAAGATTCCTTTTAAGGGCAATCGCCATAATAGTAACGCAGAGCATATTGAGGACAACAGGTATCAGTATTACAAACCATGTGTTTTTGTTCACCTTGTCCATGATTTCTACGGTCTGATTTATGCCAAGAATGGTAACGGAACAGCCAAAGAGCAGGGACACCAGCGCTACGACTATGGGTATAATAAAGAATTTCAGTTCCTGCCGGTTTTCGCGGAGATCGCGTGGATAGCGCGTCAGATTATTGCCTATCAGGGTTTTGAAGACCAGACCGTCGCCGACAACGTATAAAAATATTGCCACAAACATCCCAAAGGAAAGCGTCGCCAGAAATACGGGCGTCCTGATTGCGGGATCGGTTCCCAGCCAATTGCCGGCAAAAAAGATAAGCACAAGGAAGAGCGAATGGAGAGCTATGCCTATAGCGATCATCTTGATAGGAATCGCGCCGATCTTTTTAAGACGTGCGACATATTCGGTTTCGGCGCAATTCTGAAAAAAGCCCTGATCGAAACATTTGGCGTTCTGCGCCAGAACGCCCGCATATAAGGCGAAAAAGATCAGTGCGGGAAGGACAAACCTGGACAGGAGTATCGAAGAAGAATGTCCAAAAAAGAGTAATATAAAAAAATCTATCAATATCATGGCAATTCCGGTAAGGATTACCAAAGCCATAAACGGAGGTTTTTTATTGATCATAGAATCTCCTGTGAGTTCAAGCTGCCAGCGGCTGGCTGATTAAATACTAATTATATAACAGTTCTTTCGCCTTTTCAAGATGCGCCGTGATCTTTTGCAAATTTTTGTCGAGGTTTTCTATCGCCGCTTTCAGGCTTGCCTTTTATACTCGGCGCATTGCTGACTGAGATAACAGGCAATCTCTGTCTGTTTTGGATACAGATCATCAAACAAATGCCGCGCCGAAATTAAATCATTCTGAGAATATTTTAACCACTCTTGTATCAGTTTACTGTCGCTCATATAGGATAAATCCGTCATTGGCTTTTCCGAATCATCTTTTAAAACCACAAAGAAATCGTAATCGCTGCCTTCGCGGGGAGTTCCGTAAGCATGGGAACCGAACAAAATGATTTTCTCACAGGTTTCACCAACAGTATTGAGAATTGTATCCTTAATTGCGATAGTGTCATCGTTTAACACATTTATAACCTCTGGCTTCATCTATAACAAGTATAATCGAAAAGCCAATGAAAAAAAGAGGCGCTTACACCTACCCTACGCCGCCTGATCTCCCTTAATCAGCGAGTAAAGCGCGAAGCGGTTGGGTACGCCGGTTTTCTTGTAGACATTTTGAAGATAGTTCCCGACAGTCCTGATCGAGATGAGTACGGTATCGGCGATTTCCTTGTTGCTCTTGCCCTTCATCATAACCTCGACAATTTCCTTTTCTCGGTCGGTCAGATCGTAACGTTCGCAGAACTTCGCAGACAGTCCGCCCTCCTGGGTCCAGAGAGGCTGTGCGCCGGAGACTTCCATCGTCAAATGCTGGGCGTCAATAATTATCGTTTGCCTGATGTAGAGATAGAGTATCCCCAGATTGAGCAGAATACTGAACAGCCCGAAGCAAAAAACGGGGCCGTAGATGTTGATGCCCTGTTCTTCCAAAAGCGGAGTGGCGACATGGGCAAAATACGT
>JAISSH010000070.1 GCA_031273265.1 Treponema sp. | reverse complement strand
GCGTTACTCGCAAGCATACGGGCAATAGCGACCCTCTGCTTCTGTCCGCCCGAAAGCGTAACGCCGCGCTCCCCGATAATCGTGTTGTAACCTTCCGCAAAACCTTCGATTGTATCATGCACCATCGCGACAGAAGCTGAGCTGTGTAATTCAGCCATTTCAAGGCTCCCCTGCGCCGCCTGAATATTTTCGCGTATGGTTTTGGAAAATAGAAACGGCTCCTGAAGACACAGCCCGACATGGCGGCGCAGATGAGAGCGCGAAATTCTGCGTATGTCGATGCCGTCTATAGTGATGTTTCCGCTGTTATCAGGCAAATCGTAGAGGCGTCCTAAAAGATGAACCAGCGACGACTTCCCGGAGCCTGTAGCTCCAAGAATAGCCAAAGTTTCTCCGGGCTTCAAAGTGAAAGAAATGTCGCGTAACACAGGTTCTCCCGCTTCGCCATAGGCGAAAGTTACGCGGTCAAAGCAAATCTCTCCCTTTATTTCCGGGCAGAACGCGTCGGGCGGATCTGTTTCAGTTTCGGCGGCGAGTATTTCGCGGATACGTCCCGCCGCGACGAGAGTTTTTGAGTAATCGGAGATAATCCGCCCAAGCTGGCGAATAGGCCAAATCATCCAGTTGCAGTAGGCGTAAAACGCGATGAAAGTACCCGGAGAAAGGTCTCCTTGAATACTGCGGTAAACGCCGGCGGCGACAACAACCGCCAACTGAAAACCACTCAACAAATCTCCGGCTCCCCAAAAGAGACCGAGCATCTTCCCGATATCGATCCATGTGTCGGCGTGCGCCTTCGTCTTTTCGCGGTATCTTTCAGTTTCCCACGCTTCCCGTCCGAAGGCACGGACAACACGCACGCCCGTATAATTTTCCTGCGCGGCTGCCTGCATAATCCCTTCGGTAATATCGGCGCGCGCGAAGTTTCGGCTGACACGGCGGAAGTAGAGTACCGAAAAAATCAGTATCACCGGAATCAGCGACAGCGCCACCAGCGTCATAAAAACATCCATAGAGAACATCATCACAAGGGCGATTACAAAGACGCAGATCGTCCTCAAAAATTCGCTCAAATGGTTTTGAATAAAGTTGCGTATATTGTCAACATCAGTTGTACAGCGTTGAATAATATCGCCTGTCTGACACCTAACGTGCCAATCCCAGGGAAGCCGCTGTATGTGCGCGTAGAGCGTATTCCACAGCCTCCACGCGATAGTTTCGCCGATTTCCAACCCGGTGTAACTGCGTATCAAATTGCAAAGCTCCGCGCTCAAAGCCGCCGCCGCGACAAGCACCGCGCAGAGCCACAGCTTTTCGCGTAACAGCGCGACGCCGCCAATCGCGTCCACAAAGCGCGAAACAAACGCCGGCGCGGAAAACGGAGCCGTCCCAATCACGGAGTCGATTGTGTAGCGGATAATCTGCGGGTTTATGAGAGAAAAAGCCACAGTACCGAGCGTCGCGGCACAGCACAGGAGGAGTCTAAATTTTCGGTCTGTCGCGGCGGCGGCAATCAAACTGAGCCGTCCGCCCTTCCACGGCAAAATCATAGTTTTTACATACTAGCATATTTAGAAAAAGAAAATTAACATTTTCGGTCATTTGTCGCCTGACCAGTGAATTCTAACTTTTTAAGAGAGCGTCAAAAGCGGCGATAACTTTCGGTTTATCCCACATGATACTCCCTATTATCCTGCCGACAATCATTCCTTCACGATCAATAATATAGGTAGTTGGAATCGCGTTAATTCCATAAACGGAACTCACTTTTTTATCACTGTCCAACAGCACAGGAAAAGTATACCCGCCGTTGTGAATAAATCGCTTTACTATAAGAGCGTCCTCTCCAACATCGACGGCAAGCATTACCAAATCCTGTTTATTAAAATGTTGATACATAGTTTCCATAGAAGGCATTTCAGCCCTGCATGGCGGACACCATGTCGCCCAGAAATTGAGAATAACAACCTTGCCTTTATATGAGGAAAGAGTCGCTTTCCCTCCGTCAGAGAGGGGCAGAGTAAAATCACGCGGTTCAGTTCGTTGTTTAAAAACGCTGATCTTCGCATCACGAAGGGCGCGTTCCGCTTCGGGAGAAATCTGGGCTTCAACCTTCTGCGGAAAAAAAATGAGAAAGCCCGCGCAAATTGTAAAAATGACAGATAATATATTTTTCATGGCAACTCCTGTTTTATATTTTAATTATATACTTTGAATCAAGTTTAGCCAATCCGCTAAAATTCTGAAAGGCAGAGCTTTGTCCTGCGCCCAGTAAATGTATTGATACTGCCATTTTATCAGCGCGATATTAAGCGCGGAAAAGCGACCTGTAAGAATCAGCAGACCCATGATAATGAGCAGACCCCCGCTAATTTTCTTTATCAACGGCAGACGACTACGAAACCATTTTGCGCTGACAAGGAAGCGGTCAAAAAATAACGCCGCCGACAGGAAAGGAAGTCCAAGCCCCAATGAATACAGCGCCAGATAAAGCGCGGCGATACCCGCCTTTCCGCTTTGACCTGCCAGAAACAACACGCCTGTAAGAATCGGTCCAATGCATGGAGTCCAGCCCGCGCCAAATGCCGCTCCGGCAAGAAAAGCCCCCGCAAACCCTTGCGGTTTATTTGTGTGCAAACGCTTTTCGTAATTAAGAAAAGTCAGAAAATCAAAAATGATATTTAAACCCAAAATGACTACGATTATACCGGCGGCAATTCGTATATACTTTGCAACGCCGCCCATGAGTAAAAAAGTAGCGGATATAATAATGCTCAAAATTATAAATACTGCGGTAAACCCCAGAATAAAGCAAAGGGTAGTAATAAATAGAATAAAACGTTTTCTGTTTGCCTGTTCAGTTTCTGTTGAAAATACGCTCCCGCCCGCACCCCCAAGAATACTCAAGTAAGACGGAATCAGCGGCAGCACACAGGGAGAAAAAAAAGAAAGAAATCCCGCAGTAAAAACCAGCAGCGCCGAAGGATATTCGCTCATATTACGGTAATAATACAGCATCTGTTTTTAATTTTCAATTGTTTGTACAATGTACTTTTTATTCTGGCGTAAATATGATATAGTATTTATGAAGGAGAGAATTTATGAATGAAGATTCAGTTGTCTGGGATAACTCTTTTTCTGTGGGCTTCGACCCCATTGACGAACAGCACAAGGTGCTTGTGAAAATGACCAACGAAATGTTTCAAGCCTGCGAACAGGGAGTGTTAGCGGCCGACGTGGCCTTTCTGCAGATCATCCAAAAAGCTCTGGACTATGCCGAGACCCACTTCACCTACGAAGAAGATTATTTGAGCGAGGTTAATTATCCGCATCTGGACGAGCAAAAAGACCAGCACGAGGATTTTGTGGCTGAAGTGCAAAAGTCAATCGACGAGTTTGAAGCCGGAAACATCGAGCCGATTTTTTTGGCCAGGTTCCTGAAAAAATGGCTTCTAAACCACATCGCCGTGTACGACAAGAAGTACGCGCCATATTTGGGGAAGTAGTTTCGATGAGCGCCAGTCACTGCCACAAATAGTAGTAGTGACTGGCAGTTATTTTGTGTTCTTATAATTGTTCAGAAGCAACACCTACAACTTGTGATGTTTGTGTATCCAGTGCTCTTAAACGTAATCTGCGAAGATTACCTTGTCCGTCTACGCTTCCTGTTACAATTATGCTTGCTCCAATAATTTTACCTATTGAAACAGCCGTATCATCATCAACTGCACCGCTCAGTTGGAAATTCTGTTCCCGTCTTATCCTGTCTAGCTGACTTCGGTCAATTATCGTATAACCGGCATTAACCCAAATAAATTCAAGTTCACCAGCAATATATTCTGTTGTACTTTTGTCTTGAGCGGTAATGTATACAATAGCAATTCTTGATCTTGTAGGCACATTTTTTAACGTGTTATCCGCGGCTCTTGCCAATGCAGCTTCAATTCCAGTTTGTTGTAATAAAACTACATCCCCAGTTGCAGATATTTTTTGAGTATTACCAGTTGAACCAATACCTATAGCCGTACCTGCCAAAGCGCCGCCGCCAATAGTTTCAATAGAGTATGCCCTGCCACCGGCTTCATAAATACCGTCTCCGATGACAAATCCTAATGGTATGCCAATACCCAATGCAACGGCAATATTTAATATTTCAAATCCTGAAAAGCCTCCAGTTATTTTTATGTTTTTTACATCCACATTATCACCATATTGGCTTTTGGCTTGTTCCAATAATTTGGTATATGCTTTTGCTTTTATAGCGTTTTTATTTTGGATATGTAAAATTTGAAAAGAGACAAATTCCGTTTTTACATTTCCAATTATTTTTGATTTTTCATTCACAGGGAGGGGTTTGTCCTGTAATGACACACATGAAACAAATGAAAATAAAATTGATCCGAGTACAAAAAGAGAGATTTTTTCGTTTTTCACAGAGTCCTCCAAAAATTTATATTTATTTTGGTCAATAAATACACCAAAATATTGCCAAAGACTGTAAGGGGTATACCGTATAAATCCGTTTATTTGGAAAACACGAGTTAACAACCTCCGTACAAACTATTTCCAGACCACGTCAAGACCCGGATAATAATATAATAGGACACTACATGACCTATTGTCAATATGTTTTTTGTATTAAAAGCAGTTTTTTAGTCATTTCCACTTTTTTTATTGATTTTATGGTTTTTTTAATAAAAAACATGACCTTAAAAGATATATATTGGGTCATAATATGACCTATATATAGAAAGAAACATATACTGCAACTATGCAAATCAAGGGCGTTG
>JAISSH010000038.1 GCA_031273265.1 Treponema sp. | reverse complement strand
TGCAGATGGAGCGCCCATCTCCTGATTGGGCAAAAATTTAACTGCCAACTACGACAGTTACGATTACGCCTTAGCTGCGTAACCGCGTGGAACTGCCCCGCCGCTCTGAGGGACAGCTTCCGCGTCGCAATCAGAGCTGGTTATGCCGCCGCTTCCGGAGACGGTATGGCGAGATTTCCCGGAATACGGACAGGACGCGCGCCGTTTAGCAATGCCTGTCCCGACAATTTAATAAACGGCTAAATCTGTAGAGGTCTATGTTTCGCGTATTGGGACGCGGGTTCGACTCCCGCCATCTCCAAGACTTTACTAGAAAAAGAGGTTCACGCAAAGACGCCAAGAACGCAAAGGGCGCAAAGTTGTTGTTTCTGATATTATTGTCGTACTTTCATGATTTTCAATGGACTAGGATATAGGGAATTTAAAATTTCTACATCAAAAATTGTCTTACATATAAATTCAGAGGTAATACAAAGATTTTTCAAACAACGACTCTGCGTCCTTTGTACCTCTGTTTGCTTGCAAACGACGCCTCTGCGTGAGAATCCTCGAACTCCACATTTTACGTGGTTTTGTGTGAGGTCTTTTGCGACTGGAAGGCGACTCCCGCCATCTCCAAATTATTGGTACTTTTGCGCTATTTCTTTGAATTGATCCTGAATCTCTACTACCGCGTCGGTGATAATAGGATCGAATTGGGTTCCTCTTCCGTCAATGATTATTCCCATCGCTTCTTCGTAGGGCATGGCGGCTTTGTAAACGCGGGCGCAAACCAGAGCGTCATATACATCGGCAAGAGCCGCAAGACGGGCGGTCAGTGGGATTTCGTTTTCCTTGAGCTGGCGCGGATAGCCCTTGCCGTCCCAGCGCTCATGGTGACCGTAACAGATGTCTTCGCAATGTTTCAGATAGAGAGAAGAATTCACATCGCCCAGTTCGCCGATAATTTCCTTACCCCGCGTGGTATGGGTTTTCATTATTTCGTATTCTTCGGGAGTAAGCTTGCCGGGCTTAAGAAGGATTCTGTCGGGAATTGCGATCTTACCGACGTCATGTAACGCCATGGATTTCATAATTATATCGGGTTGAAGTTTTAACAACTCTTCGGCATAAACAGATCCGGTTTCTATAAGATGATCGACCAGCGCCTTTACAAAAAGCTGAGTCCTCTTTACATGCTCACCAGACTCCAAATCGCGGTGTTCAATTACGTTCGCAAGCCCCTGCAGCGCGCTTTCAAGCGTCTTTGTGGCTTCGGCGGTTTTTTCCGCGACCATTTCTTCAAGACTGTCGCTGTAATTTTTCAACTCTATCTGATTTTTAACGCGCAGTTTTACAATTTCCGGCAGGAACGGTTTATTGATAAAATCCACCGCGCCGGCGGCTAAAAGTTCTGTTTCGGAATCGTTTTCCGCGGTGATAAAAATAACGGGGATTCTCCTGAAGGATTCGTCGGTTTTTAAAAATTCAAATAATTCCTTGCCGTTCATTTGGGGCATCATGACATCAAGAAGAATGAGTTTAGGAAGCTCGGTTGAATTGTTAAGCTTTTCCAGCGCTTCTTTGCCGTTAAAGGCGGTTACGACATGGTAATCGTCCTTTAGAATTTCTTCGAGAATCATGACGTTCATATCGACATCGTCAACGACAAAAACTGTTGAAATTTTATCAACCATATTGCGCTATCACCTTATCCGTTTCCGCTATAGTTTGATCATAAACTTTCTTTAATATTGAAAGCTGATCCGGATTTACCGATCTGGCTTTTATCTGGGTTTCCAGTTCCAGAGTCTGTTTGAAAAGCTCGACAAGAGACAAATTGGCGGCAAGACCTTTTAGGGTATGAATGGAAACCTGAGCCTTTTCCATATCTCCGGCTTCCAGAAAGGACTCCGCATCATTTAAATTCGTGTCGTCCTTAAATTTGCCAAGTAATTTCGCATAAAGTTTCGTATTATTCATAACCCGCTTTACGCCTTCTTCCACATTGACGTATATTATGTCATCAGCCATACAAACCTCTCTTTATACTCGTGTTATCGCTCACGATAGATGATCCGACCCCTGCTCAGATCGTACGGTGAAAGGGCGACTCTTACACGGTCGCCGGGAACAATACGGATATAATGTTTTCGCATTTTACCGGAAAGATGCGCCAGAATAAGATGCCCGTTTTGGTTGTCCAGTTCTACACGAAACATGGTATTGGGAAGGGCTTCCCTGACAACCCCTTCTACCTCTATAGCCTCTTCTTTAGCCACTTAAACTCCTTAGGTACATGGTATAGTTTACAGCGATTTGTGTCAATGTTAAAATATGCCATGCGCTACTATAGTACCAGAAACAGGAATGAAAATGTCAATTTTGCGGCTGCGGCTCTTACCGGTCTTGCCCCGGACGGCGGGCTTTTTGTACCGGAGGAAATACCGTCTTACCCCGAAGCGGTTCGCTCTTCGCTGGGGACAATGGATTTCCGCGACATTGCCTTTGAAACAATAAAGCCTTATGTGCGGGACGAAATACCTGACGGCGCGTTAGCTGACATTGTCCAGTCGGCGTACACTTTCACAGCCCCGCTGGTGCCAGCGGCAGACCGTTTCGCGCTGGAACTGTTTCACGGACCGACCGCCGCTTTTAAGGATTTTGGAGCCCGTTTTATGGCGCGCGCTTTTTCGTACCTGCGCCGGGGAGAGGCGCGTCCCTTGAGGATTCTTGTCGCCACGTCCGGCGACACCGGAGGGGCGGTGGCGGACGGTTTTTTCGATATTCCGGGCATTTTTGTTACCGTACTGTACCCAAAGGGACGGGTAACGCCCCTGCAAGAGCGGCAGATCGCCGGTCTTGGCGGTAATATTTCCGCTCTTGCCGTGGAAGGCAGTTTTGACGACTGCCAGAGGCTGGTAAAAGCCGCTCTTGCCGATGACGGTCTTAAAAAGAAAACGGCTCTTTCATCGGCTAACTCAATTAACATCAGCCGCCTTATTCCGCAGGCGGTCTACTATGCCGCCGCAGCGGGCAGGGCGTTCGCCGGACGCACCGACCCGGACGGAGACGCTACGCCGCGGGTAAAAAATTTATCAACGGAGACGGCAATGCGCCCCGGTCAGCCCGTCACCCTCTGCGTTCCTTCCGGCAACTTTGGCAACCTTACAGCGGGTCTTTACGCGATGAAAATGGGCGCGCCGGTAAATCAATTTATCGCGGCGACCAACGTTAATAAAACCGTTCCCGATTTTCTTGAGTCGGGCGATTACAAAGCGCGTCTTTCACAGGCGACAATTTCCAACGCGATGGATGTGGGCGCGCCCAGTAATTTTGAGCGCATGGCGGCGCATTTTTCATGGGAAGAGATGCGCCGGCTTATCTTAGGCGTCTCCGTTACCGACGATGAAACGCGGGAAACGATTGTGCGGGTTCATGAACAAGCCGGCTATATCCTTGATCCGCACAGCGCGGTAGGCTGGAAGGGCGTGGACAAACTCCGCGCGGAAAATAAAATTGCCGAAGGTCCTGCCGGCGTACTGTGTACCGCGCACCCCGCGAAATTTTCAGAAACCGTCGAACCTCTGGTCGGAGCGCCGCCTGTTCCGGCTTCCCTTGCCCGCGCTATGGAGAGGACAGTGAACGCGCGGACAATTCCGGCGGACATTGCGGTATTAATTGATGTTCTGCATAATATCAGTATGTAATTCAATTACGGAAAAATAAATGATTAGAAAACTTTTTTTATTATTAATATTTTTACGCATAACAGCGGTTTTTGCCTGCGACTTGCCTGAACATTTTGAATTTGACGTTTCAAACGGAGAGGAAGTACTCTACCACGGCTGTTATGACGCGGTTAATTGGGGACCTCATACGATAGAGTATATTTTAACAAAAGAGCGCGTACAGGCTAAGGGAGTAAGACGCCCTTCGGTAAGTTTTACGCAGGATAGAGACGGCGGAGTATTAAAAAATCTTTTAAAAGAGAACGGCTATTCACTGCCCCTTCACAGGGATTATACCAATTCCGGCTACGACAGGGGACACATGGCTCCTAACGGAGATTTCAACGACACTCACGAAAACGCCGTCTTAACTTTTTTCATCGCCAATATCTGGCCGCAGACGCCCAACTTAAACAGAGTTGAATGGCTGAAAACAGAAAATGAAACCAGAAGACTGGCGGTTGAATATTTAGTTGTAAAAGTGTTGATAATTGTAGATGAATTCAGCGAAGAAAAAGTAGGAAGGATTCAAGTCCCCTCTTGTTTTAAAAAGAGGGTTTACGATGTAAGCACCGGCGAGCTTATTTACGAAATTGACATGTATCAAATAGTGAATCTTCCTTAATAAAGATAAATTTCTAGTAAGACAGTTTTTGAGGGCGGTTAATTACAGATGTCCGTCGTTTACAATAATCACATCGACGCGGCGGTTGTTTCTGCGTCCTTCGGGGGTGTCGTTGCTGGAAACGGGCATGGTGTCGGCGAAGCCGGCTATTTGGAAACGGCGCTCGTCAATGCCGAGAGCCGCGAGGTAGCGCAGTATCGATCTGGAGCGTTCAACCGACAATTGCCAGTTGTCTTCCCACGGACCTGTGGGGTCTACGTCAATATCGTCCGTATGACCTTCAATTCTGAATTTGAATTTTCTTTCGCTTCCATCTCTTTCCCTTCTGTCCGCCAGTTCAGGCGAAGAGAGGTATGTCCCAAGCCGCAAAAGAGTGTCTCTGGTCGCTTCAATGTTTATGCGCGCGCTGGCGGGATTGAAAAAAGCGTCGGCTGCAAGAGTGATAACAAGTCCGCGCTCATCTTGCGTTATTTTGATTTTATTGGAGCGGATTTCGGGAGAAAAGACGGACGTTGCCCTGCGAAGAGCGGTTCCCATAACTCTGCCGCGTTCCATTGACGGCAGGGACATGATTGTATTTCCCAAATCGGCGTTGCGTCCGGCGGAGAGAGTAAGCCCTCCTGCCATGGAGCCGATGCCGCCCTGCTGCATGGCTGCGGACAGCGCATTCAACGTCGCCTGAGAGGGGGCTTCGTCTGGATTGAACAAAATGACGAAGAAGCACATCATCAGCGTAATCATGTCGCCGTATGTGGCAAGCCATGTACCGGATGGAGGCGGGTCTGCTTCTTTTCTCTTTTTTCTCGCCATTTTTAACCCTTAATCTATTAGTCCTTTATCAGTTCTTTTTCCAGTCCCTTGCGCGTTTCAGGATCAAGATATGAAAGAAGTTTCAACGCAAGAATACGGGTATTGTCGCCGGACTGTATTGAAAGAACTCCCTCAATAATCATTTCCTTAACGCCGGCTTCAAGAGAATCATTATACGTAAGTTTGCAAGCCCATGACAGGAAGTATACGTTTGAAAACAACGATCCGTAGAACGTGGTGATAAGAGCCAGCGCCATGTTAGGACCAATCTTAGACTTATCTTCCATGTTCGACAACATAGCTACAAGTCCCATAACCGTACCCAACATTCCAAGACCGGGAGCAAGAGCCGACCACATACCTATACCTTTAATCTTTGTGGCGTGCCGTTGCTGCATTTGGGACATTTCCAGTTCCATAAGGTCACGGATAATACCGGCGTCGGTTCCGTCTACGACAAGGCGCAGACCCTTCTTCATAAATTCATCGTCAAGGTCTTCCAGTTCGTCTTCAAGAGCCAAAAGTCCTTCGCGCCTCGCTTTCTCGGAAAACGAAACCATCTTTTGAATAATGCCCGACTGGTTAAAATTGGGCTTTTTGAACGTAAGGGCAATAGCGGGAAAAACCCCCCACGCGTCCTTGCCGGGAAACGCAATCCAAAGGGACATATATGAACCAATAACAACAAGCATTAGAGAAGGGATATCAACGAAATTCATAATATCGCCGCCGCTGACTACGATAGAGCCAAGAACCATAACCATAGCGCCGACAACACCGATATAGGTTGCTGTATCTACACTACTTTTATTCATACATTCACTCCTGAACTATATAGGGACTTAAAAGATTGCGGTAAGCAAGGATTCTTTCCAGCACAGTGTCAACCTCTTCACGCACAATAAGATTCTTGCCAGACAGCATCATCAGCGTTGTATCGGGACGGATTTCTATACATTCAATCTGATGAGGATTTATGTAATACTCTGTCCCATCAAGTCTGGTAACTTTTATCATACCATAAAAAACGGAAATGTCCGACCGCTTTAAGCGGACGGACTATCCCCTGCTCCTTTTATTTTACCGCTTTAAGGATAAAAGTTCCTGCAAAAGCTGATCCGCGGTTTGTATCGTTCTTGAGTTAGCCTGGAAACCGCGCTGAGTGACGATCATGTCTACAAACTGATCCGCCATGTCAACGTTGGACATTTCCAGCGTTCCTGAGATAATCTTCCCCTTTCCGGCAATTCCCGAAGGACCGATGTTCGCCATGCCTGAGTTGTTCGACACACGGAATGTATTGTCGCCGGCTTTTTCAAGACCTCCCTGATTGGGGAAGGTGGCAATGGCTACCTGTCCTAAAATTCTGGTAGTGCCGTTGGAAAAAACGCCGGTGATAATGCCGGAACTGTCAATTTTGAAGTCGTCAAGGTAGCCCATTGTGCGTCCGTTCTGCTCTACCGCTTTGGTTGAACTGGATTCGGCGTACTGTGTGATTGAATTGGTAAAGCCGCCGACTGTGCCAAGATTGAGAACAAATTCCTGCCTGACAGGAGTCCCGTCTTCATTGGGGGTTGCTGTCTGCACGTCGTAGGCGACATTCATCTGCACCTGTCCGCCGGCGCCTGACACGTTGCCCGCTCCGTCTTCGGCGGAAAGCAAAGTCCCGTTATTGGAAAAGTTCACGATAAAGGTTGTAGGTCCGCCTGCCGCGGGAGCGTCTTCGCCGAAACCGATTGTGGCGTTTGTTGCTGTTTCATTTTGAGGATCGACGGCTACGGTGGCGTTCCAACTGTTCGCTGTTCCCGGAACTCTTGTAAATTCAACCTGCAAATCGTGCTTGTCGCCGAAGCTGTCATAAATGGAAATGGTTGTAGCCCATGTTGATTGAATGATCTGCGCGCCTGTGGGATTTTCCGGCAGTTCGGCAATCCGTTTGTCAAGGTTACAGGCAAAGTTGACTATGCTGGTTTCTCTGGCGGGGTCTTTGCCGCCCACCGGAATAACGAGTTCTTCCACAGGGCGGGAAACATCAAGTATCGTGTAACCTTCAACTTCCCTTGCCATCCAACCCTGCACTCTCATACCGTTCGCCGGGTTTACCATGACGCCTTCGGAGTCAACCGAAAAAGCGCCTGCCCTTGTAAAGAGCTGTTTGCCGGTGTCGTCAAGAATGAAAAAGCCCTGTCCCTGAAGGGCAAGGTCGGTGGCTACGCCGGTTGCCTGAAAAGCGCCCTGAATGTGGAGGGTGTCAATCGACGCGACAGACATTCCAAGACCGACTTCCTTGGGGTTTACGCCGCCCAAGTCCTCGGTGGGACGCGCAGCGCCGGCAAGCTGTTGGTAGATAATATCCTGAAAATTGACACGGTTGCGTTTAAAGCCCGTTGTGTTGATATTGGAAATGTTATTACCGATAACATCCATCCTGGTCTGGTGATTCTGAAGTCCGGAAACGCCGGAAAACAATGATCGCATCATAAGCCTATACTCCTTACATTATTCAGCAAAAACCTTGCTGATCTGATCCCAATTATAAAAATTTCCGTTTACCAGCACTTGGGGAACTTCTCCCCTTGTTACCGCCTGAACCGTACCTTGAATTGTCTGCTCTCTATCGAGAAGTTCAACATTTTTCCCCAGCGATGAAGAAGCCTCGCTCCCGCTGATTATCGCGGTAAGTTTGGCAAAGTCCTTTGCCATCGCGGTCATCTGCTCCAGCGATGAGAATTGCGCCATCTGCGCGATGAATTCTTTGTCCTGCATGGGAGCCATCGGGTCCTGATAGGAAAGCTGTTTGATAAGAATTTTCAAGAAGTCATCCCTGCCCAGATTTTGCTGAGGCTGCCGGGTGGGATTTGTTTTTAAATTATGATCGCGAACTAATTGATCAAGTTTGGTTCTTTCTTCTGAACTTAACATGATCGGTTTACTTACATCCATAACACTCTCCTATAATTTTTAAGCAAGCATATTGACTGAACCGTGTCTCCGTCCAAAATAGACGTCAATCACGGAAAACAAACCCTGATCCTCGTCGCGTGAATAATCGTCGTACAGTGACGCGACATTCCGCATTGCCCTGGCTTCCGCTTCCTGTTCAGCGTTTTCCGCGTTTTTGCCGTCGGCAGTCAGCGATAGGTTCAAGTCCGCGTTTGTAAAGCCGGAATCCCTGAAAGCCTGCTCCAACGAAGAAATTTCCTTCTTGAAAGCGTTCAAGGCTTCTTCGCTTTCAACGACAATATGCCCCGTGATCTTGTTTTCGGTTAATTCAAGGTGTATCTTTACATTCCCAAGACTTTCGGGTTTCAGGGCAAGCCGTATCGTGCCCTCTCCGCCGTCTCTCAGCGCCATTGAAGCGTGGCGGACTATATCGCCGTTGAAATTCTGGTGAAGCTCCCTCGCGAGCATATTCTCAAGAGCGCTGCCGGCTTTCACCTCCCAGCTCATTCGGGATGAGTCCGCCGCGTTTGCGGGGCTTTCCACAGGCAGCCGCAGTTCCAGAGTAATTTCACGAACAGGCGCTTCGCCCTGAGGACGCAGTGATCTAATTTCCGCTCCGGCGTTAATGCGCGTCTGCGCGTTTTTTACGCCTTCCGCTCCGGTTCGCTGGTCGTGAATGTCAAAAGTAACTTTGTCTTTTTTTGATTTGCCGCGTGAAGATTCAAGCTTGTTCAGCCCTTCTTTTTCCTGTCCCTTTTGTAAAGAGGAAAGTTCTCCGCCGCGGCTTTCCGCAGGAAAATTATTTTCCGTTTTTTCGGCTTTTAAACCGGCTTTTTCTTTTTTGCCTTCGGTATCAGAGCGCGGCAGTTCTTCGGCAAATGGAGCAAAAGAGACGGTTTCAGCCGTATCGGTCATTGCTTCGGTTAATTCGGAAGAAAAATCCGCGTTCAGCCCAGACTCAATGTCAACACGGAAATCGACTTTTACTTCCGCGCCTTCCGTTAAAAATCCGTCATTGGGATCGGCGTCTGTTTTAAGCTCCGCGCTTGTCAACAGCCGCTGCGCTCCCAGCAGGATATACGCCTGATCTTCGCAAAGATCGGCATCGGAAAGTTCTTTTTCCTCTCCCGCGGTTTTGCTCACGGCTTCAAAAAGACCGCTTTCTTTCCCTTGATTGGCTTTTTCTCCGGCAAGAATGTCGATAGAATCGTCTCCGGACAAATTGGCTAATGTTTCATCAGCCGTTTCGATTTCAGTTTTCTGAAACAATCCCGCCAGAAGTTTCGCAAAAGCTCCCGGCTCCGCGTCTTCTTCGGGTTCCCGCGATTGCGGCGGCTCACTAACTGCAGTAACTACCGGCTGCGGTTCTGTATAGGCGGATAAGGTTATCACCATCCTGCCTCCTCACAATGAAGTTCCGGCGACCGGCAAGTGTAATAACCTCGTGATTTACAGGTTAGGGGGTCTTCCTGCCATTTTTCTCTGCAGTTCCGCCGCCCTAGCCGGGTCCATCAGTGAGAACCAATAGGCAACAACTGATGTTGTTCCTTCGGCTTGCGCTATTTCCTCGGTCTTCCGGAGAACGTCGATAGCGTCCTGATCATCCAGCGCTGCAATTATGCCAACCGCGTTTTGCGGCGGCATGCCTGTCAGATACCGGGCATTCTGCTCGACATTCCTATTTTTATTTTCGGCATCTAAAGCTTGAGCTCTGAGAGATTTTTCCCGTTCATCCAGCGCTTTTTGTCTTTCTTCCAGTTCCTGCGACATTTGCTCAATTTCGCCGTAGCGGTTGTCAATGTCCCTCTGGCGGGTGTCCATCTCCATATTACGCAAATCCAGCGCTTCCAGCCTTATTGCCAGCCTTTCAGCGTCCAGATTGAGAAGCTCATCCGGCTCTATTTTGGGCTGGGTTCTGCCCGCGCCGGGCAAAAAGGGAACGTATTTGTAAAAAGGAGCAAGGACGGTTTTCGCGTCTATGACATTTAAATAATCAAACCAAATAACGCCGCCAAAAGCCAAAATCGCTATGAGCAGCAATAGAACTATAGCTCTGCCTAACATTTTATATCCCCCAAATCACAGATATTATACTATAAATTTCGGATAAATGGGAAGAATCTTGAAAGAAATACCCCCGCGCTTGGGCTAAAATTGAGCTAAAAATAATACTGAAATGGCTTTCAGGCGGGCTGTGCCCAGCCCGCCTTGCAAGTCAATTCAGAAAATGGTGAAACTCACCGTGCAAACGCCAAAACCTCTCTCCTAACTCACTTGTTTAGTCCAAGTCGTGCTACTAATATTTGGGCGTGTATATCTTCCCGATTGTTTGCCCCCATTATTATATGCAGTTTCAAAACCACTACCACTATTATAATTGTCGTTAAACGCACGATCACCAAGCGACACATTTGCCCCAATGGTAACGCTGGTCAGTTGGTTCAAGTAAAACGCATAGTCCCCAATGGTGGTGACGCTGTTGACAATAGTAACGCTGGTCAGTTTGTTGTTGGAAAACGCATAGCTCCCAATGGTGGTGACGCTGTTGCCAATGGTAACGCTGGTCAGTTGGTTGCCGAAAAACGCATATTTCCCAATGGTGGTGACGCTGTTTGGAATGACAACGCTGGTCGCCAGTTGGTTGCCGTCAAACGCATAGTCCCCAATGGTGGTGACGCTGTTTGGAATGACAACGCTGGTCAGTTGGTTGTTGTAAAACGCACTTTTCCCAATGGTGGTGACGCTGTTGCCAATGGTAACGCTGGTCAGTTGGTTGTTGTAAAACGCATGGTGCCCAATGGTGGTGACGCTGTTTGGAATGGTAACGCTGGTCAGTTTGTTGCCGTCAAACGCACTGTTCCCAATGGTGGTGACGCTGTTGGGTATGGTAACGCTGGTCAGTTGGTTGCCGTCAAACGCACTGTTCCCAATGGATACAACCGGTTTCCCGTCAATTGTTGACGGTATGGATACAGCGTCTCCGTTTCCGGTGTAGCCGGTAATGGTAATTGTTGAAGCTGTGTAATCGTATTCTAAATCGCCGTAAGTGCCTTGTCCGAGAACCTTTTCCGTGCCGTTGTTATTATTCACGTTGTTATCGTTATTGTCCTCGTCTTCGCATGAGCCAAGAATCACGGCGATAGCAACGCAAAATGCGATTACTACCTTAAAAATCGTCTTTTTCATTGTAATACTCCTTTTTACGCCGCTTTTAGCGGCGATGTTAATCGAAGTTGAGGGCGCGCTACTCGGACTAAAGTCCTCGCGCATTTTTCGCCACTGCAACTTTTTTTAGCGCCACACCGCGCTAATCTATTTATCTACACCGCAACGCGGTGCTTGTTTTGGTGTGCAACGCGGAAACCTATACTCCTTTCTAGGTGTTCAAAAAAACGACCGTTTTTTTTAGCAATTCCACATTCTTCCGTATGCGTTGATATTTTAAAAAAAGCTTGTTTTTTATTGACAAATGTCAAAAAAAGGGATATTATTCCTGTAGATGTACGTTTATTTGGAAGACGTGTTTAACAATTTAAACGGTCGTTTTCTTTAAGCGTTTTTTGTAGAAAATTTGTGAAGTAAGTTTAACTTAGCGACAATACAAACAGGTAATCGGACAGGCGGTTCAGATACGCTCCGGCTTTGGGGCATAGCGACCGTTCTTCATTGACGGCGGCAACAAACAGACGTTCCGCTCTCCTTGCGACGGTTCTGGCTATGTGGATTTGGGCTTCAGTCGCATTCTTCCCCGGCAGAACAAATTTAAGCTTTTCATTTATTTTTTCCGAAAGCCTGTCAATTTCTTTTTCCAGAACATTGACTTCTTCTTCGGAAAATAGATATTTTTCATCGGAAACATCTGAAGCGTGAGCCATCAACTTTATAAGGTTCTTTTGTATGTTTTCAATAAACCGCCGGGTGTCTTCATTTGTAAGCAAAGTTTTTACCAGTCCCAGATGAGAATTGAGTTCGTCCGCCGTGCCGATAAAATGAATTAAAACGCTGTTTTTTGACATTTTCTGTCCGTTAACGCAGGAAGTTTCTCCAAAATCGCCTGTTTTTGTGTAAACGCGCATATTTTTCAGAGAGTATCAGGCGAATCGAGCCAGACCGGAAGCTGCATATTCGTTTCCATATAACCTGTACGGCGTTTTTTTACGGAAATTTCCATCAGGGCATATCCGTCATTTTCCAATATGCGCAGCCGCATAATAGAGATCGGATCGTTATCTGAAATGCCGGCTTCGTCGGCAATGGAGCCGCGCACTACTTTTTTTACAAGAAAATTTGATGAGAAAAAACCGCTGTTTAATGGCGTAAGGATCATGCCGAAAAGCGGGGCGGCGATTCTTTCGCGTTTATCCACTTTCGCGGCGTCCAGCAGGGGAAGTTCGGGTCTGGGGACTGTCATTATTATTTTTTTTGTGATTACGCCTTCGGAATCCGCAGTCTCCAGAGCTATGAGTTCTCCGGGTCTGGTTTGAAAAATCGCGTCCTGCAGGGCGGGAATAAGGTCTCCCTGCGCGGCTGTTATCGTCTTTCCGTTGATTTTCTTGATAAATGAACCTTCCGCCACGCGGTGCATGGCGGCGGGAGTATTCGGTGATGTGTAAATAATTTCCGCGCCTGAATAAGTTTCGCATAACGTCATTCCGAGCCAGGGGCGCTGGGCTTTTCCGCCTTTGATCATCGCCGGAAGAGCGGCGGCAAGCCTTTCCGCCGGAACCGCAAAATTCAATCCTTGATGAGATTCAATACCCGCGAAAACAATCCCGACCAGCCGCCCTTCGTTATCCACGACAGGTCCGCCTGAATTGCCGTGGTTCACGGCGGCGTCAATTTGATAAACGTCGCCTATCTGTAAAAAACGCCTGCCAAGAGCGGAAACAATTCCCGAAGTTACGGTCTTTTCAAGCCCCACTGGAGACCCGATAGCAAGCACCGTGTCTCCCACGCGGGGAATTACGCGATCAACCAGCGAAAAAACATATTCGCTTTCAATCTCGGTTTTGATCAACGCCAAATCCAAAGCCTTGTCCCAGCCGATAACGCGCGCCGGAACGCGCGGGCTTGTAGAGTCCCCCATGCGGATATACAATCTGGAATAGCCCTTGTATTTTGGATCAACTTCGCTGGCTATAACATGATAATTTGTAATCAACAGTCCCGAAGCGTCTACAAAAAAAGCCGAGCCCAGCACCCTGTCGGGAAAACCCAGTCCCTTTTCAATTTTTATTCCCCTGTCCACCAAAACCGTAGCGACGCCCTTTATCATGTCGGAAGCGCTGTCGCGTCCCTGCGCGAATTCCCGCAAATCAGCGGGAATGTTCCCGCCAGCGGCTGAGGCGGCGGAAAAGAAAAAAGCAGCCGCCCTTCGCTGTTTTACATCGACGGCTTTTTGAAGGAACAAAAGCGCGCTTGCTCTATCCATTGGTTTTGCTTCATGTGATCTGACTGCCGCAAGAAAAGCGCCGAGTGTATCCCCCTGTGATAATTTTTTTTTGGCGTCGGCAAGAATCAAATCCGGTTCAAGCCCGGTATTCTCTACGGCTATGTCGAGGTTTGCCAAAGAATTGCCAAAAGATACCGCGTCGTCGAATCGTTCTTCTTCTATGGCGATTTTCTGCAATATGCGAAGGTTTTCTATCGCATCTTCTTCATATTTTGATATTTTTTTCCATCGTTCGTCTTCTTCATTTTTTTTAACATCATACACTTCATTGTAGATATAGATTAGATTCAAAGCCGCGACAGGATTTTCATGAACTTGTTTTTCGATATCCTCAAGCCTGATTGAACTTGTCGAGCGCGGAGGAGGAATTGGCATTCCCTCCTGATCTTCCATGTCTTTCCTTGACGCGCAGGAAAAAAGCGGTAAAAAAAGAATAAAAACAAGCCATCTGGTTTTTTTCATTGTTCTTTTCCGGTTTTAGTTTCAGAATAATTCATAACTCCGCTGCCGTCCATATCCCATGAATAAACAACGGAGCCGTCCTGCAAATACACTTCGCGCGTTTTATGCTTCCCGTCCCCCGACCAGTCGCTCTCGGAAGATTCAATCATACGGCGGAAGTCAAATGTCCCGTCTGTGTCAGGCGGCGGAAGATCAGGAGACGGACGGCGAAAATGGCGTACTGTTTCCATTCTGCCGTCCAAGTCCATATCAACGCGCTGTACGACGGGAAATCCGTTTTCAAACTCCGTAACCGAAATCTGTTTTCCGTCCAATGTTTCAACGGAACGCAGAGGCATTCCGCGCTCAAAAAATATTTGCTCCTCTGCGCCGTCAAACTCGGCGCTTGGGCGGGTCATGCTCACGCAGAATGAAACAAGAGACCGGCGCGTAATGTCCTTGTATTGATACGACAGAACCGGATACGCGAGACCCGCATAATTCTGACTGCCGCCAAGTTCAGTGAACGTAACAGGCGCGAATTGAAAATCCGCCGGACGGAATTCAAAAACTTCCGCGTCCAGCGTTACCATCTCTACTGAAGGATAACGCTCCCAAAATACAGACACAATTAAAGACGATTCTCCGGCAAGGGGAAATCCAGCCGAAACAGGAACACCGTTTTTATCCATAAGAATCCGCAGATCAAAATAATTGGACTGATTACTGTCATACCCAAAGTCCTGAATCACGCCCGAATAGTATTGGGTAAGACTGTCCATAAATCCGTCACTGTCTTCATCTGAACTTATAAAAGCTAAAGAAGAAGAAAGCAGTTTTTGGGTAAACAAATTCCGCCCTTCTTCACTGCGAAGCAAATTATAAACATCAGTTATTACATTTTTATTTAAAATAAAACTATCGCCATATAACAGTTCTTCAACAGCGTCAATGTCGCTGATAAGACCGAGGTTAAGAGCAGACGGAATAGAGGCGACATTTGGCTCGAAAGAATCTTTATTGTTGCTTAAGCCTCCCGCCCTGTAAGATGACACATAACGCCGCGCGGCTTCCGTATCTCTCATAAAAGGAGCGGCTATCCACGCAAGATCGGGATCGGTTTCCAAAAGGAACGGAAGGCGGCGCAGGGCAAGCTCAAGCAGGTCAAGATCGCCTGACGGTAAATCAGAGGGTTGAGGTTTTCTGTTACGCGCATAATCAAAAAAAATCCGAAGGGGGCGCGTATCGCGCGGGTATCTGTCCATGGCGCTTAACATCAGACTGCGAAAACGCGCCAATGCCTGAGCGGGGTCGGAATTCGGCGCTTTTCCCAACGCAAGCCCCCGTAAAGCCGCAAGACGCCGCATTACCGCGTCGGCGCTTTCCGCTGTCTGTTCAAGAACAGAAAGCGCGCTTGCATATTCGCGCATCGCGATAAGTTGTTCCGATTTTAATAACAGCGCGTGGTTTTCGCTGTAAAAGAGCCAGCGGTTCGTTTGAAGAGCCGTATCAAGGGATTCCAGCACGGTTTTTCTGCTTTTTCCCTCGTGGGAACGGGCAACCGCCAAAAGATAGGAAATATCCGAAGAAACGCCGGCGAAATCCGCGGCGCGTTCCAGCGCGGCTAAGGCTTCTGCCCAGCGATCTTCTTCGATTGCCTTGCGCGCCCACTGCGCGTATTGCCGCGCAAGTTCCGCGTCTGTCCACTCCCTTTCCTGAGACTGCGCGTAAAGACCGGAAAAAACAAGAGCCGCGAGTAATATGAAAAGAACAGCGCGGACTTTCATATTCAGGGCGTCTCCCCCGCGCTAAAAGGTACCGAACTCTCTTTTGGAGGCAGACCCAGTATTTCGCGCACTTCTTCGTCAATAAGAGTTTCCCGCGCAAGCAGAGCGTCCGCAAGATTTTCAACTTCCTTTTTTTTGCTTTCGATAATTTGCGCGGCTCTGTCTCTCGCGCCGTCAAGAATTTCCCTCACCGCCCTGTCTATGCGCTGCGCGGTATCTTCGGAATAATCTTTGTGACGCGCTATTTCTTTACCGAGGAAAATAGGCTCGTCCTCCTGACCGTAGGCGACAGGACCAAGCTCTTCCGCCATGCCCCATTCGCACACCATGTTACGCGCCATTTCAGTCGCCTGTTGGATGTCGTTTTTGGTTCCGGTGGTTGTCTCGTTGTAGAAAAGTTTTTCCGCAAGCCAGCCGCCGTAGCAGATAGCGATGCGATCCTCTATCCAGCCCTTAGCGCGGCTGTAGCTGTCTTCTTCGGGAAGTGAAAGCGCCATGCCCAGAGCGCGTCCGTGCGGAACAATCGTAACCTTGTGCAGAGGGTCGGCGTTCTTCAAAAAATAATGCAGAAGGGCATGACCCGCCTCGTGAATTGCGGTCATTCTGCGCTCTTTATCGGACACCACAAGCGTTTTTCGCGCGACTCCCATCAATACCTTGTCCCTTGCTTCCTCAAAGTCCGACATCTGCACTTCGGGTTTATCCCTGCGGGCGGCAAACAGAGCCGCTTCGTTTACAAGGTTGGCTATATCCGCGCCGCTCATTCCGGGCGTAGCTCTGGCGATACGGACAAGATCGATTTCCTTGTCCTTCGGAATTTTCGCGGCGTGAATCTGCAGGATAGCCTCGCGCTCTTTAATATCCGGCATCGCCACTACCACCTGCCTGTCGAAACGTCCGGGACGCAGAAGCGCGGGGTCAAGAACATCGGGACGGTTTGTGGCGGCTAAAATAATTACGCCGTCTTTTGAGTCAAAGCCGTCCATTTCAACTAACAACTGGTTAAGCGTCTGTTCGCGCTCGTCATGACCGCCGCCGTAGCCCGCGCCGCGTGTGCGCCCGACAGCGTCCAATTCGTCAATAAAAATTATACAGGGAGCGTTTTTTCTTCCCTGTTCAAAAAGGTCTCTTACGCGGCTTGCCCCGACTCCGACAAACATCTCGACAAAGTCCGAGCCTGACATGTGAAAGAAAGCGACTCCGGCTTCGCCCGCGACAGAACGCGCCATCAGCGTTTTTCCGGTTCCGGGCATTCCGACAAGAAGCACTCCTTTTGGAATACGCGCTCCCATCTTGGTAAACTTCTGCGGATTTTTTAAAAACTCAACTACCTCTTCAAGTTCGTACTTGGCGTCCTTCTGCCCCGCCACATCGGTAAAGCTCACCTTCTTCCCTTCGTCTTGATAACGCTTTGCCCTGCTTTTCCCAAATTGAAAAGTTCTGCTTCCCACGCCCTGCATATTCCTCATCATAAACCAGATAATGCCGAAACCTATAATCCAAGGAAACAGATCGGCGATAAAACGCCACGGACCCATCTTCGCGCTTGCCCCGGAAATATTGATGTTTTTATTTTGCAGGCTGGTTAAAAGATTTGGATCTGAATAGGGAATGCGCGTTTTAAGCTGAGCCGAACCGCCGGCAGTGCCTTTCAGAAAAATATCCATCGTGTTGTTATCGTGTATTGTTACCGACTCAATTTGATTCTGCTCCAAAAAGCGCGTAAAGTCCGAATACGGAACTTCTCTTACAGGAGTCGAATCTCCCTTGAAGAAAAAGGCGATAAAAATGACCGACATTATCAGAAAAAAAACGAGGGCAAAGCCGCTGGGTCGTTTTGATTGCGCTGGACCTCTGTCCGGCAGTTTGTCGTTAGGATTGTTAAACATCGGCTAACCTCTTTTCACCATAACAAAATAAAACATCTGATTACTTCTCTCCTGCGGTTCGTCTCTTTCCACCAAGACTCCGGAAGAGTCGATAAACGCCGCCGTTCCAAAACTGTCAACCGCGCTGATCAAGTTTTTCGCCAAATCACGCTTTTCCGTTTTTCTGCCCCCGCGGACAAGAAAATCGTCCTTGAAGCTCCGCCTGAAAACCAGCGGCAAAGCGGCGAAAAACCCGCCGTCTTCCGGCGCGGACGACGGACGCTCCCTGTTTTGCAGTACCTCAATGTTTATATTCTTTAGATTATATAAGCCCGGCTCTTTAATCAACAGTGAAAAACCGGTTTCTGAAAAACCTTTTTTTCCGGCGGACAGGACGATTTTACCGTCTTTTCGACTGACCCGCGCCGGTCCCAAATCCGCGGCTGACACCGCGCCTGAGCAAAAACGCCTGATTACGGAACGCTTCACGGGGACAGAGCTTTTCCTGCCTGCCAACAGGCGGTCAACAGCCAGAAAAAGCGCCTCTTCGCGGATTATCTGCGGCTGGGCGAAAAAGTTCTCCGCGTCTGTGGAAAGTGAACTCTGTGGTTGTATCTTCTTCAAATTCCAAACTATACGAAGGCAAGCTTCTTCGCCGATGAAAGCCGCCGCCAGAGACTGAGTTTGCGACATGCCGGAAAGCGCGGTTTTCCATGAAGGAAAAGATTCGTTCAAGAGGGGAATAAGGCGGCGGCGGACGCGGTTACGCAGGAATTTTTCGTCTTTGTTTGTGGAGTCTTCGCGCCAGGGGATTTTTCTTTCCTGTAAATACGAAATAACATCGGCGCGGGTTATGGAGAGCAGTGGGCGCAGTATCCGGCGGGGATGGCTTCCACGGCTGACAGGCATGGCGGCAAGACCGGCGGGACCCGCGCCGCGCAGGACGCGCATAAGCGCCGTTTCCAGCATATCGTCTTTTGTGTGGGCGGTTAAAATGACAACGTTTTCGCCTAATCGCGCGGCTTGCCTGAAGAGCGCTCTGCGGCGGAAAAAACGGGCGGCGGCTTCTATGCCGATGCCCCTGCGCCGCGCTAAGGACGCGATTTTTCCCGGCGGAATTGAAACAACATCGCAGTTTATTCCCGCTTCACGGCAAAAATCGCGGACAAATTCGGCATCGCCTGAACTTTCTTCCGCCGGGCGCAGTCCGTGTTCAACGTGAAGGCAAAAAATGTTTTCTTTTTGCGTAACGGCGCAAAGAGCGGCAAGCAGAGCCATTGAGTCCGCGCCGCCTGAAACAGCGGCAAGAAATATGCCGGGAGACAACTGCGCCTCTTTCAAGACAGCGGCGACGGTATTTTCGAATCTGGAGCGGATCTGTTCCGTAAAATTTTTTACGATTAAGCTTTTTTCTCCCCGGCGGACGGCGCGGCTTTCTTGTCCGTCGCGGGAGCGGCGGCGGCTCCGGCTGCGGGCGCGGCTCCGGGAGCTGCTCCAGGCACGGCTCCTGCCGCGGGCGCTTCGGCTTCCACAGGCGCGGCAACAACTTCGATCTTCGCGAATTTAACAAGGGCGACAACCTGATCCGGATTGGAATGAAGCTTGACGCCGGCGCCAAGGTGAATATCCCGCACGTGTATAGACTGATTAACTTTCAGATTTGTTATATCAACGTCAATCCGCTCAGGAAGGTCTTTGGGCAGACATTCAATTTCAATTTCGTGAAGAGGAGTTTCAAGCATACCGCCTTCGCGAACTCCGACCGGATTCCCGTGAAAAACAAGGGAAACTTTGGCGCGCAGGGCAACGCCGCTTTCAACTTCATAAAAATCTATGTGAAGAATTTTACCATCAATAATATTCCTCTGCGTATCCTTTACAAACGCGTCATAAGATTTACCGTCCACTTCTACCTTGACAATGGTACTTTCTGAAATACCTTTTGTCTCTTTAACGAATTCAAAAGCATCCAGATCGATGGAAACGGACTTGCCCGCTCTTCCGTAGATTACCGCCGGAATGCGGCCGCTGTGCCTGATACGGCGGGATTCCGCAGAACCCGCTTTTTGACGATTTTTCGCCTGTAATACAACCTTGCTCATATATACCTCAATGAATTAATATCGGGATTGTCCCTAGCTGGGACGACAGGATTCGAACCTGTGAATACCGGCTCCAAAGACCGGTGGCTTACCGCTTGCCGACGTCCCATTTAAGGTAACAGCCTACCAAAAACATGGGAATTAATCAACAAGGGGATGCAAATTTGTAAATAAGGAGACCTTATGACGAATCAGACATCATCCGACGGGTCATCTATCCCATCTTCCTGGACATCACCGGAATCGTACTTTTCCAGAATACGTTTCTGAAGTTCCGCACGGAATTCCGGATGAATGGGATGGGCTACGTCTTTGTACTCACCTGCCCGCGTTTTCCGGCTCGGCATCGCTATAAATATTCCGGTCTTACCCTCGATGATCTTAATATTGTGTACAACAAAGCAGTCATCAAATGTTACCGTAACATAAGCTTTTGGCTTGCCCCCGCCAGTCACCTTGCGGACCCTAATATCTGTTATTTCCATTGCGCTTCTTCTCTCCTCCGAGTCCTGATTTATTTTACATTGTAACACTATTTTGTCATGAAAGCAAGGGAAAAATTATTTATTTATTATTTATTGTATATAAGGTATTTTCTGTCTTTGAAATGAAAACACTCACAATGTTAGTGTATTTTCCGGCAAAACAAAAACTAATTCCACATTAAGCCCAAACCAATATCCTTATTTTCAAAATACTGAGTATAAACGGTCAGTTTGTGTTTTTTACCCCTCAGTATAACACCGGCGCGCAAGTAGTACATAAAAAACTTATCGGGAGTTGGCACTTCAGGAATAGACATAAAACTTAATGCGCCCGGAAGATCCATACTGAAAAGTTTCCAGACATAGGAATCGATCATTCCGCCGCCAAACGCGACCCCAATTCTTTTGTTCAAAACATAGAATTCGCCCAATCCGCCGTAATACCACTCAACCACAGGGTTAGTAAGTTCCTCAACAGATGTAAAACCAATCCCCGCTCCGCCCTCGGCAAGGACGGAAAACGCGAATTTCTTAAAAGTAAATTCAGCCCCTATCTGAACCGGTATTCCAAGCGATACTTTATTTACCGCAGTTTCCTCACCTTCCGCATTTCCCGACCATCCGTTTATATATATCTTGCCAAGATTTAAAACAAAATCTACATCGAAATCTATGTCTTTATCTTCGCTGTCATCTTTGGGCGCCTTTGCCGCCTTCTTTGGTTTTTCGGCTTTAGCTGTCTTGGTTGTTTTGGCGGCTTTGGTTGAGGCGACAGTCTGCGCGGCAGATGCTTTTCCCGACATTACAAGCGCGTCTCCCCAACCGTAATGAGTTCTGCCAAGGGAGAATAATTCTTTATCAAAAGTGAACATTGTCGGGAAATAATGGGGAGTATTGTCAACAATATAATTTCCGGTGCTCGAATCGACAGAATAGCCGTTTGTGTCGTACCATGCCGCGTCTATAAATAAGACGCGGTTGTCATTCAACACAACTTCATTCCATGAATGATTTCCAGAGGAAGATGAAACTTTTTTTACCTCTTTCACGCCGGGAATGGCGGACACTTTTTCAATTACAGAGTTTGTATAATCATCGTCTGTACCCAGCAAAACACCGGGACTAAATACCCATTTACTACCGCCTGGCAACGTGTACAAACTGGCATAATCGTAATCGGTCTCAAGAACAATCTTGTCTACTGCTCTTTTTATCTCTCTTACGGTTTCATCCTCAAAGGAAATTTTATGCAGTTCCGAAAAAGCCGTGAAATACTGCGTCCAGCTTATATAATACGCTCTACTGGCGTCTCCCGACGGTAATCGTTTAATTCCCTCATCCTTGTTTCCGTATCCTTTGCTTGCTCTGGCTCTGGAACCCCAGACAATCAACCCTGCCCCGGTTTCATACCGGTTATAAGTAAAGCCGTCAGCTTCAACAAGTTTTCTCAATCGTTGAAAATAAGGCGTATCTTCTACTTTGGGGGGATAATATGTCTGCGACGGCTGCCATTGAGCATCGTCATCGGTTACATTCTTGGAAGACGCGCACCCAAACAGGAACGACGACATGAGAACTAGAATAACTATCTTTTGCATTCTTCCAAAATTTTTACAGATCATAATCACCCTCTATATTTAAATTTAACGCATTTTCACTGGAATCCCAAGTAGAAAGGATAACTTTTCGCAGAAAATCGTTATTTAAGACCTCTTTTCTAAAGATCGGCTTTTTAAGCCATTTTCTAAAGAGATGTTGCGCCGCGGTATCACCTTTCTTCCGACCCCCCCGAACGACAACTTTCCACAAAATTCCACTGATTCCGCAAAGACGCCGCCGCTTTTTCCGCGCACTTTTGCTCCTTAAAAACCCCAAAACAGGTGGAACCCGCCCCGGAAAGCCCGGCGAAATCGGCGCCCAATTCCCGCAGTTGGGAAATTAGCCCGTTGTACACGGATTTTTCCCGTTCTTCAAAAACCGGCAAAAAATCGTTAGAAAATGTCCATTCCGCGGGCTTTTGCGGTAAAGTTGCGGTCTGAGACATTGTGGTAAATTCCTTCCTTCCTTCCCTGTATTTATCAAGCAGACGAAAGGCGGCGGCGGTATCGCTGGGGAAACCGGGGTTGACCAGTACAAAATACAAAAGCGTCGCTTCTATCGGGGTAACACGCTCACCGCGTCCGGTTACCCATGCGGCAGGGGTCTCGTAAAGGAAAAAAGGAACGTCGCTGCCCAGTGAAGCTCCCATTTCTAAAAGAACTTCGCGGCTTAACGGGCTTCCGGCAAGCCTGTTAAGAGCCAAAAGCGCCGCCGCCGCGTCCGAAGAACCGCCGCCAAGCCCGCCGCCAATGGGGATGCGCTTTTCTACCCTTATTTTTGCTCCTTCTGAAAAGCCCGTTTTTGCCCTAAAGAGGGACAGAGCTTGAAAAATGATGTTTTCTTCCACAGGAAGGGAAAAATTCAGTCCTTCCATTGTTATTTCCGCCGTATTTTCACCGGAAACAAGCTCAAAATGGAGGGTATCGCCAAAATCCAGCGCGAAAAAGACGCTTTCAATGTTATGAAAACCGTCTTTGCGCCTGTCCAAAACCGCTAAATGTATGTTTAGCTTGGCAGGGGCTGTAACAGTGAGCTTGGGTAAAATCATCGGCATTTAATTCAGATTATCATAAAATAAAAAAAATACCAGTTGACAATTATATTTATCTTCCCTTATGTTTCTAGTGGGAGGTCTTTATGACTTCACCACTCAGTTTAGATTCAAGAGAAAAGACCAATTTCAAGGGAGAGCGTTTATGGTTCTGAACGGAGCTACGGAACAAGAGGAGCTAGTGTTGATGCCTGTTGACGGTTACGATGCCGTCTGCGGCGAAGAAGGCAGTTCATTGCCGGTTTTCATTTTTGGAGACGATGACGACTTTGAAGATGATGACGACTTTGAAGATGAAGATGACGACTACGAAGACGAAGATGATTATGAAGACGAACTAGAAGATGAAGACGACGATGATGATGAAGACGAGGACGACGATTTTGACGAAGATGAGGATGATGACTTCGAAGAAGAAGAAGACGTAGATTACGACGACTTCGACGAGTGATCTTCTTTATCATTTTTTTGAATGAGACGCCGGAATAGGTACCCAGAGTCTTTCCAGTTCGTAGAATTCCCGCGCCTGCTTGTTCATCAAGTGGATGATTATCTGTCCCAGATCGATAAGCCGCCATTCGTCGTCCGCGTTTCTGCGGGAGCTGCCGAATATCGCTATGTCATTCTCGCGGCAGTATTCTTTTATATGTTTCTCCAGTCCGTCCATATGCGTCTTGCTGGAAACGGTGGCAATGATAAAAAAATCCGTCCAGTTGTTAATGCCGCGAAGATCCAGCACGCAGACATCCTGTCCGTTATGTTCTTTTAATAATGCGCCAAGAATGCCGCTTTGAGTTTCCGTCATATCAGTTTTCCGTAACATATCTCCCATTAAAATTCCTTCCGATGATCAATGTAAGCTCGGCTTTATATTCAAAATCTTCCAAGCCAAATTCGGTATCCTGATCGTTAGCTGCAAGTTCATGGCGGATATTTGTACAGCGGATAACGTCGGCAAAAGCCTTCACCATGTTTTCATCATCCGAACGATGGATGATCACGGTTCTCTCATAATCTGTGCGGTCGGCGTTGGCAATTGAAATTACGTCATAACCGAAACTGCGAAGCACTTCCGCCGTTCTTCCGGCAAGTCCGTTAACAGCCGTTCCGTTCAGCACTTCCACTGTTATTGACCTTTCGTTGAAAGGGTCCTCAATCTGGCGCGTCAGCGTTCCCAGAGTCTGGCGCACGACTTCTTTTACAAGATTCCCGTCCCAGTGCGGAATAACCAGCATCTGCCCGGATACTTCGCGCAAATTTCCCATAACAGATTGAATGTTTATGCGCCCTGTATCCATGTACGCGAATTCATCAAAGAGCCTGATCAATGTGCGCTGGTTCATGCCTGTTCTGAAAAATGAATAGTAGAATTTGGCTGCCTGCGGAGTTTTCAGCGTATCGTTTACCCTGATCCAGCGGTCGAGCAGTCCGATGAAAAAACGCTGCCTTCTGAACATTTCCATTTCCCTGTCTTCATCTGGGAGCGAATATGTCGCGTAAACTCCCGCCTTGTCGCCGTCCAGAACGGTCATGCCGGAAGGAAACATGATAAAACCGGAATCGTCTCTTTGCGACACTGGCGAAGGAATAAAAATTCTTACTCCTTCAAGAAAGTCAACCAGCGACACAAGTTTTTCTTTTGTAACGACAATCGTAAAATTAATATCAATGCTCAACAGTTGTTCAATTTCATTTTCATAACTTCCAATTCTGGAAGGATCGTACACCCTGTCGATTCTATCAACCCGGTTGATTCTTGAAATCAACAGTCCCAATTCGCCGGGAATATCAAAAACGGCGGCGCGTTTGGTAGGAGGATAGTACATTAACACATAAGTGCTTACGGGTTTTTTTTCGTCTTCAATGACAAACAGCATGTTTATTACGCGGTTGGCGGAAAGCGCGTCATCTACTGGGTTGGTACGCAGGGAATACACGGCAAGAATTATTCCCGTAACAAGCAAAACGATTATCAGAACAAGCAGTAAAAATGAAGCGTTAATTTTTATTCTCAACGGTTTTTTTCCTTCATCCTGTCCAGCAGGCGCAATGTTTCTTCGGTCAGATTCAAATCTCTTGATTGCAGTTTGCTGACGGTTTTCCCAAACACCGTAAAAAAGATGTTGTCTAAATCGTCCCCATTGCAAATTTTCCTTGCGGCAGGATCGATATTTCTGGAAAATTCGAGCTTGTCCGCTATGTAAATGATCTTCGCCAGAGAGCACATGTTTTCTCTCCCGGAAGTATGAACCGCCACCGCTTCCAGCACATCTTCATTATGAACGCAGAATCGCTCTCTGAGCAAGACCGCCGCCGCCCTGCCGTGAAGAAGGTTTGGCTTTTCTTTTTCAAGTTCCGTAATTGCCGCCTTATCCTTTTTCGCGAGTTTCATCATTTGTTCGGAATCGAGCTGTTTTGCCAAATCGTGGGCGATTCCGGCAAGATAGCCGGACATCGGGTTAATGTTGAAGCGGCGGCAGAGATCATGCGCGAGAATAGCGGTATTTCTGGAATGGATAAAACGTTCGATGCTGAGGGTTTCCCTTGCCGCGGCTTCAACCCGCAAAATAAGAGCATGGCTACACTCTTCGCCCGCGCCCGCGCCGGAAAAGCCGTAAAGCCGCCTGTCTTCGATTATAACTGCCGCTCCAGCGGGCACAAGAGAGCGCCAATCTTTGCCTTCGCTTATTTTTTTTCTTATCGCGTGCGAGGAAATATTCATCACTTCGTTGTTGATCAATGTATGTGGAAAGGGATAGTCAACTGCGGCGGAGTTGAGCCGGCGGGCGATAACCACATCCGCCAGCTTTAAAATTTTTTCACTGTCGCGCCATTTAGGAAAATCGACGGCAAGGTCGTCGCCGATTATGAGAGCCGGTTTTCCGTCGGGGATGTAACGCGCAATGATGTCTTCCAGCGTATCTACGGTATAGGAAATTCCTTCGCGCTTGATTTCACAGGCGTCAATCACAAGGCGGCTGTCGCCCGCTATCGCCGCCGCGAGCATTTCAACTCTTGTGCCGGCTGAATTTTCCATACCTTCCGCGTCCGGCTTGAAGGGGGAGCGGCAGGCAGGAATCATCACCACCCTGTCGAGTTTTAGCGCGCAAAGAGCCGTGTCCGCCAGAAAAAGATGACCAAGGTGAACAGGATTAAAACTTCCGCCTAAAATACCGAGTTTCACTCTTCTCCTCCTTCAAGAACATCAGCGTTAGCTGACAATTCTTCTTCAGTCTCATCCTGAGTATTTTCCGTCAGGCGCAGAAAAGCCTGCGACAGTTCTTTAATGCCGTCGTTGGAAAAAACCGAAATGCCCATAACTTCTTCCGCCGGATACTTTGCCGCAAGTTCGGCAAGCCGCCCTGAACTTTCTTCCAAATCGGTTTTTGTGCCGACAAGCAGCCGCTTTTTTTTTGTTAACTCAACGGAGAAAGATTTTAGTTCATTGAGCAAAATATCAAAGGCTTCGAGGTAATTGCTGTCGCAAAGATCGATAAGAAACGCCAATGCCTGAGTGCGCGAAATATGTTTTAAGAAACGAATCCCAAGACCCGCTCCGGCGGAAGCGCCTTCGATGAGTCCCGGAATATCGGCGATTATTATATCCCTCTCCCCAACGGTTAAAACTCCCAGATTAGGAATTTTGGTCGTAAAAGGATACGCGGCTATTTTTGGTCTTGCGTTGGTAAAGCGATCAAGGAGGCTGGACTTTCCCGCGTTGGGAAAACCTACAAGACCGATGTCAGCCATTATCTGCAATTCAACTTTCAGCTTTACGGTCTGTCCCGGCTTTCCGCCGAGGGCTTTCCGCGGCGCTTGATTCACGGACGACTTAAAATGGATATTGCCCCAGCCTCCGTTCCCGCCTTTTAAGAACAAAAAATCTTCTCTGTTACGCGAAAAGTCCCGGATGAGGCTGTTCGATTCGGCGTCGCGGATAAGAGAGCCGGGCGGCAGGGGGATAACTATATCGGCTCCGTGATGACCGTAACGCCCGGCATTTTCGCCGTCGCGTCCGTTTTCGGCTTTGAAGGTATGCTTATAACGCAGATGGGCAAGGGTGCGTAAATTGCGCCTGACGGTGAATACCACATTCCCTCCCCTGCCGCCGTCCCCGCCTGAGGGACCGCCTTTGGGAACGTACTTTTCCCGCCGGAAAGCCGCGCAGCCATTACCGCCTGAACCGGAGGAAACTTCGATTAACGCTTCATCGGCAAACTTTTCCATAAAAAACCGTTAGAGGTTTATTCTGATAAATTAACCACGAACAAACACAAACGCCACGAACTTATACTACAACATTTTTCGTTTGTTCGTGAGTGTTCGTGCCCGTACCGCAGGTACAAGTTCGCGGTAAAATATCTTTGAAACAGAATACTTAATTTTCCTGAATTACCGAGGCGAGTTTGCGTCCTCGGCGCTGGTGGAAGTTGACTTTTCCGTCCGCGAGGGCGAAAAGCGTAAAATCGCCGCCGCAGCCTACGTTGGCTCCCGGATGGATTTTTGTTCCCCGCTGACGGGCGATAATCGTTCCCGCCCTGACAAATGAGCCGTCCGATGATTTTATTCCTAGGTACTGGGGGTTTGAATCCCGTCCGTTTTTTGCGCCGCTTCCGCCGCGTTTCCGTGCCATGCTAATCCTCCGTCAATATCGATATACTGCAATTTTTTGGGAATTCCTGAGCTATGGATTTTAATCCCTCAATCAGAAAAATCCCGGCGGTGAAAAGGAAATCCCTTCCTTCCGCCTCATAATCAACCTCAAGCCACAACTGACCGCGCTCAGGCGCGCCGCCGCGTACTGTTATTCCTTTCCTGCCGGAAAGGACGCTTAAAGCCGTCCTCATCAGGACTGAAACGGCGGCGCAGACAATGTCTGTTCCGGTTTTACCGGCTCCAGCATGACCTTCGGCTTTACACGCCCTCAAAGTCCCGTCTGTTTCCAGAACCGCTTCAATTTTTATCATTCAACTTTTAAGCCGAAATCTCACCAATTTTAATAATTGAGTATTGCTGCCTGTGCCCCTGTTTACGGCGGTAGTCCTTTTTCGGCTTGTACTTGAAAACTATGATTTTCTCGTCTTTCCCGTGAGACTCTACCGTTGCGGACACTTTCGCGCCCTCAATATATGGACTGCCCACTTTCACCTGATCACCCGAAACAAGCAGTACCGTATCAATACTGACGGCGGTTCCGGGTTCGGCGTCAATTTTATCAACTTTAAGCAGGGAACCTTTTTCAGCTTTATACTGTTTCCCTTTAAATTCAACCAGCGCGTACATTTCCTTCTCCAATAATTATATGGTATTGATTTTTAACCCAAATTGAAAAAAAAGTCAAGTATCAGAAATTGATGTTATGAACCGACAAGCAGTCTGCCTATATTGTAAAGTTCAGGTATTTGCGAATAAATGGGTTTTCCCTGTTCCCCAGCCTCTTTTTTATCCATTTCGGCTAAACTTATATATAACTCGTTCAAAAGATCGGAAAAAACCTTTAAATTTGAGGCAAAGTTATTTACCGCCATATCGCTTAGAATTTTATCGGAAGTGGCGGGAATAGCGCTCATTTTGCTCTTTATTGTGGATTTATTGCGGGCAATCTCCACAAAACGGGCGCAGGCGGCAATCTGCCTGTACAATTCGTCCAAATGAAAGCCGTGATAGCGGAATAACTCCATTTTTTCGGTTAAAACTTCAATTTGATCCCACGTGTTTTTGTCAATTTGAAGCTGTAGAAGGACAGGACGCATAAACCGGTTGGAAATATTTGTCCGGTAATGCTCGCCAATCTGTTCAATAAGCCTGACTATATGAGGATCTTTAATACGTTCCATGAACAGCCTCCGTGTGTTATTTTATCATTCCTTGTACGGATTGACAAGCAATTTAAGGAAAAAAGGCGATTTTGTAACATTTTTTGGGACTGACAAAGTTAATTCTACAGGGTATAGTGTTTCATGCGTTTTTACACCGGTTTTGTCTGTTTTGCGGCTGTCGTGTTACTCTCCTGCGGGGGCGGTAAAACCGCGTTTCTTTGGACAGATCGTCCCGAATTCGCGCTTTACGGCGAATATTTTAACAATTCACAGAGTCAGTACAAGGTTTCGGTAAGGTATGTTGATTTTCCGTCGGCGGAATTCGGGAAGGCGAATTTCAATCCCGATATAATCGCGGGAAGCTGGCTGAAAAATGCCTCAACCGGGACATACTTCAAGTCTCTTGACAATTTGTTCGGCGCGAAAAAACTTTCAAGGAGTGTTTTTTCACCGCGCCTGCTTGCCGTCGGCAGAATAGACCGCCATCAATATCTGCTTCCTGTATCGTTTAATATTCCCGCGATGATTTTTCAAAAAGACAAAGAACAGAGAATGTCGAATCCTTTTACGATAGAGTTTGACGAAATAAAAGAGCTGACCAACGGCTATAATGCCGAAGTCCGCGGCGCGTATACGCGGATGGGATTTTCTCCGTTATGGGACGATAATTTTCTGCTTATCACCGCCGTGCTTTTCGGCGCGTCATTCCGGGAAGAAACTCCTCTCGCGTGGGACGCCGTCGCGCTGGAAAGTTCTATGGACTTTATTTCACAGTGGACGCGTCAGGTGAATAACAACAATCAGGCTGTTGATGATTTTACATTCAAATACTTTTTCAACCCTCCCGAAAAATTGGTTCAATCCGGGCGCATCTTTTTTTCATACATGGAAAGCGACCGTCTTTTTACTCTTGGAGAGGACAGCAAGAACAATCTGGACTTCCGCTGGCTCATGGAACAGAACATGATTCCCATTACAGAAAACGCCGTATATCTTGGAATCCCGAAAAAAGGGAAATCCCAAAAGGCGGCAAAAGCTTTTGTTCAGTGGTTTTTCCAAACAGAAAACCAGAGGAAGCTTCTGGAGTACAGCAAGGCGAACAGGGTTAACGAAACTGTTTTTGGCATTTGCGGCGGTTTTTCGGCGTTAAGCTACGTTACCGAGCAAATTTTCCCCCTTTTCTATCCAGAACTTTTGGGACGAATGCCCCCTTCCGAATTTCTCACGCCGCCTGAAATCCTCCCCGGAAACTGGGCTGTCATTAAGGAACGCGTCGTTCTGCCCTACCTTCACGACCGCGCCCGCAAAGAAAACGCGCAGGAAATTTACCCTTTGGAAAAGCGTCTTTCCGACTGGACGCGGACTAACCGCTAGGCGGTAATCTCTTTTTCCCTTTTTTCCTAAAAAAACCTGTTTTTTTTCCGATATTTTAAATAGGAGATTATCGAGAATGAATATCGGGTCTATTCCACATCAGGCTTTCCCAAGTATTGGCTACGCTCTTAGCGCGGCTGGGGCGGGCAGGATGTCCCTTCCGGTTGCCCCGGGTCTGGTAATTTATTCGCACTTTAAGCATGTTTCCGGCACTCCCGCGCCGGAAGGTACTCAGGGTGTAAATATCTCCAAATTGAAAATCCTTGACACTCTTATTGAACAGCTTTCAAAAATGAAAAAACAGTCTTCCGTTGATTTTGGCGCAGTAAACGAAACCGATGAAAAACGCATCAACGCGCTGATTGAACAGTACCAGAAACAAATCAAAGCCGCCCAAGCAGTAAGCTTCTATCCTCCGGCAGCTCCTGCAACGGGCGCGCTGTTTAACATTGCAGCGTAAAAAGTAACTGTTACTCTTTTAAATGCTCATCACTGTTCGGCGGTCTCTAACCAGTTCGAGTCTTTTTTCCAGTTCGGCGGCTTGTGCGCCGCTTATCAGCGATTTTAGGGCGTCGAGGCTTTTTTCAAATTGTTCGATGCGGTCAAGAAGCGCGCCGCGATTTTCGATAAAAAGTTCCGTCCACATGGGAGCGTTCAGCATGGCGATACGTGTGAGGTCTTCGAAACTGCCGCCGCCGAAACGTGTGATTGCGGTGTCTTCTTCGCAGTCGATAAGAGCCGAGGCTATTACATGGCAGAGCTGGCTTGTGAAGGCGATTTTGCGGTCGTGTTCGCCGGGAGTTACTTCCGTTATGCGACCAAATCCCATTTTGTAAATCAGGTCTTTAAGGAACTGAAGGTTTTCGCTTTTGTTACGCGAAAGAGGCGTAAGAATATAATTTTTTCCGTTAAAGTTGCAGAGCTGTGAATTTGCGAAACCGCCTTTTTCCGCGCCCGCCATTGGATGTCCGGGAATGAAATCCACGTCTTTGCGGAATTTTTCGGCGGCGGCGGCAATGCTTCCCTTAGTTCCGGCTATGTCGGTGATAAGGCATCCGGTCTTAAAAGCGCCTTCCCATTTTTCCAAAAAACCGATTATGGTTGACGGGTTCAGGCAGAGGAAAACAAGATCGCAGGATTTTAGCATTTCGCCTGCTTTTTCCGCTTCAAAACCTTGCGCGATAAGACCCGCCTCTTTCGCCGCATTCAGTGTTTCGCTGTCTTTGTCGCAGGCGAAGAGCCGCTCTTGCTCAACGCCGCAGTTGTTCCGCAGGGAACGCGCTATCGCGCCGCCCATAAGCCCAAGCCCGGCTATGCCAACAGTACAGTCCTCAAGATTGCGTCTCACTAAATCACCTTGCCTTCAAGGGCGGCGTATTTACGCAGTGTGTCCATTAGACCGGAAAAGACCGCCGGCGTTAGCGACTGTTCTCCGTCGCAGAGGGCGTGTTCCGGGTCGTTGTGAACTTCTACAATTATGCCGTCCGCTCCGGCGGCAATGGCGGCTTTTGACATGGCGGGAACCATCCACGAAAGACCCGTAGCGTGGCTCGGATCGACAATGACTGGAAGGTGCGTCTTTTTCTTGAGAGCGGGAACAATAGCGAGGTCTAAAATGTTGCGCGTAAAATTATCAAACCCGCGTATTCCTCTTTCACATAACACAATTTTATCGTTACCGCCCGCCATGACATACTCGGCTGCCATTAAAAGTTCCGTCATGGTAGACGCCATCCCGCGTTTGAGCAGCACAGGTTTCCGACAGCGTCCAAGTTCTTTCAACAGGTTGAAATTCTGCATGTTACGCGCTCCAACTTGTATCACGTCCACATCTTCAAACAGCTCAAGCTGGCTAATTTCCATTAGCTCGGTAACTATCGGAAGGGCGCACTCTTTTTTTGCTTCCAGCAAAATGTCGAGTCCCACGCATCCCATTCCTTGAAAACTGTAGGGGCTTGTGCGCGGTTTGAACGCCCCGCCCCGCAGAAAAGCCGCTCCCGCTTTTTTCACCGCAGACGCGACCTCGATAATCTGTTCTCTGCTTTCCACCGAACATGGTCCCGCGATGACGCTGAAAACGCCGCCGCCGATTTTCGCTTTTGACCCGCCCGCCTGAAAATCCAGAACAGTATCAAGCGGATGAAACATGCGATTCACCCGTTTGTACGGCTCCTGTACGCGGATCACTTTTTCAACAAGATGGTTGGCTTTCAACGCCTCGTCGTCAACAACGGTAGTATCGCCGACAAGCCCAAGCACGGTCTGGTTCGACCCCTGCGAATAATCTATCTTTACGCCAAGCTTTTCAAGATCGGACGCCAGTTTTTTTATGTCTTCCTGACTAACGCCGGGTTTCAACGCAATTATCATGGAGAACTCCTTGCTGTATTATACCAACAAGAAGAAAATCAACAAGCCCGCCGGGGGAATTACTGGAGAAGATCTCACGCAGAGGCGCAAAAGCGCAAAGAACGCACCCGCCTACAAGTCAATTCAGAAAATGGTGAAACTCACCGTGTAATTGCCCAGACTAAACTAATTAAAAATCAACGCTCAAACTGAGCGTTTAATTAATCCCCGCGCCCTTAGTTTTTTCCCTAAAGGGCGGGGAATTAAACATCAAGAAATTAAAACTGCCTGATAGGGCGGACGTACCATCTATTAGTTTTACTTGCCCCACCCATATTTCCAGATTCAAAATGTTGATATTGTGCAGCTCTATCAATTAATGTAGAACAAGAATAGTTAGCATTCTTGAAATCACCCAAGTTTCGTCGCTTCAGGTTTCCATACATTTGATCCAACTCAGCCTTGCTTGGTAAAAACCAATCATCAAATCCACCAAAAACAAGATCGTCAGCTTTCTGCGCCGCAGTATCCCATTCCCCGGAAGTTTGTCTGAATTTTTCAACAATGAGTTGAGTGTTTCGCCTGCCACTTCCAATAGTTGGCTGTGTGTTTTCCACCACTGTATCGCGTACGCTCCATACAGCCTGAAATTCTGCTTCCACAGGCGCGGCTTCCAGATAACGCCAACCGCCGGAAGTGTTTCCCTTGTCGTAGAAAATCAAACCGCCTGCGGGACCGGTATCGCCGATTTTGTATACTTGTGCCGGTGGAGTAGCGGGAGTTGCAGGTGCGGCAGGCGTTGCGGGTGCGGAAGCCTGAGCAGGAGTCGTCTGCGTTGTCTGAGCCGGTCGGCTTGCCGCCGCTGTCGCTGTTCCCGCTGTGGAGCCGCCGCTCTTAACAAGATCGGTTATTATCGGGCTTGCGGCGATGTTCCTGTTGTACTGTCCCTGCACCTGCGCCGTCTGCACTTCAAGAGCGCGGATTCTTATACGGTAACCATCGCCCAGACTGCTCACCGCGCCGGATACAATGGTCTGTGCGCCGAAAAATTTACCAATTTCCATAGCGGAGTTGTCGTCCACTTCGCCGGAAAACTGAAAATTCTGTTCGGCGCGGATTGCGTCTAACTGCTGTCTGTCTACCACAGAAAAAATACTGTCGTTTACAGCATTGGCGATAAGTTCGTCAATAATGTAATCCGAAAGGTTGGGAGAACTGGACTGAATGTTCAGTATAACAATCTTGTTTCCCTTTGGTATTTTACTGTTAAGATAATCCGATGTGTCCCGAATTGCGGTGTCCAAATCGTCAACTTTGGGCGCAGAAGGTTTTGAACCGCAGCTTCCCGCGATCATCAATAATGTAATGATGACTAATACTGCCAGCGCTTTTTTGGTTATCTTCATTTTTTCTCCTTAATATTTTTAGCAGGGACGGTTACGCCCCTGCATTTACACTTACCTTCTCTCCTCT
>JAISSH010000106.1 GCA_031273265.1 Treponema sp. | reverse complement strand
CAGGTTTTGCATATTTTGAACTTCTGTTCTCCTGATTCCTGTTCGTACAGAATTTTTACATTGCTCCTTTTGCAGACCGGACATTCGCCGCGGCCGTGAGCGAACAGTTCCCGAATTCCTTTTCCTCTGTGCGCTTTAGACATCTATTTCCCCTTGTCCTCTTTTGATTTTTCTTCGCTCTTCTTGGATTTCTTTTTATCTTCGGCGGTATCAAGTTTGTAATCCACCAGTTCCAGAATGACAACTTCCGCGGCGTCGCCTTTGCGTTCGCCAAGTTTTATAATGCGCGTATATCCGCCGTTTCTGTCTTTCATTCTCGGCGCGATATTGGTAAAAAGTTTTACGACAATTCCCTCGTCATACAGGCGGCTCGAAACTATGCGCCGGTTGTGAACCGTGTCTTCTTTGGCGCGGGTGATCATTTTTTCCGCTGTCCTGCGGACTGCCAGAGCTTTTGCTTTTGTAGTCCTGACACGTTCCTGCTTAAACAGGCTTGTAACCATATTCCTATGCAGCGCCTTGCGATGCGCCGACATCCGCTCAAGCGGATTAAATCCTCTCTTATGTTTCATCTTCAGTTTCCTTTGCTTTGGTATCCACGCGTCCTGCGTTTTTCAAAACATTTAAATCGGTTATCCCCAGACCCAAATTCCATTCCTTAAGTTTTTCCTTGATTTCCTGCAGGGATTTCTTTCCAAAATTGCGCGTTCTGGCAATATCATCTTCGGTTTTCCGCGTAAGTTCGCCTATTGTCTTGATGTTTGCGTTTTTCAAACAATTTGAAGAACGAACCGAAAGTTCAAGCTCCTCAACCGGAGTATTCAATATATTGCGGATATGATCGTTGTCATCGTCAAGAGTATCCTCAATGCCGATATTATTTTCATCAAAATTGATAAAGACCGAAAAATGATCTTTGGCGATTTTCGCGGCTTCCGCAAGCGCGTCTTCCGGTTTAACCGTTCCGTCCGTCCAGACTTCCAGCACAAGCTTGTCATAATCACTGCGCTGCCCCACCCGCGTCGGCTCAACGGCGAATTTTACTTTCTTAACCGGAGAGAAAATCGCGTCCATCGGAATTGTTCCGATAACTTCAACGTAACGCTCGTTAACTTCAGATGGCACATAACCGCGTCCAAGATCAATTTGAATTTCAAATTCAATTTTAGCGTTATCCATAAGAGTCATTATATGCTGACCGTATGAAAGCACTTCCACCTGTCCGGGACGCGCAAAATTATCGCTTGTAATTTCGTTCTTGCCCGACCATTCGTAAAGCAGAATATCCTGCTCAGTGTCTTCCGGCAATTTCAGGCGAATCTGTTTCAGGTTGTTTATAACTTCCAGAGTATCCTCGACGATATTCGGGATTGTTTCAAATTCGCTCGATACATTGTGCGCGGTTCCGTTCGCGTCATAAGACACAATCTTTGCCGCGGTAATCGCGTACCCTTGAATTGAAGAAAGGAGAACCCTGCGCAGAGTATTGCCGACAGTTGTACCGAATCCCGGTTCAAATGGAGCCGCTATGAACTTGCCATAGTTGGAATTGTGTTCGCCAAGCTCAAACGTCAGGCTTTTGGGTCGTTTGAATCCTTTCAAAAGGTTCTTACGGGACATGGCCACTCTCCTATTTAGAATATAATTCGATGATCATCTGTTCCTTAATATCACCAAGATCGGTAATATCACTGCGGCGCGGGGACGCAAGGAACTTTCCTTTCATCGTATCGGGATCGAGACTAAGCCAAGGCATTACGCCCGACTTACCATATTCTCTTAACGCGTCCTTAATAACAGTCAGATTCCGGCTTCCATCGGCAATGCTGATTTCGTTTTCAGGATTGACAATATATGAAGGAACAGTTATTTTTTTGCCGTTTACCAGCACATGACCATGCAAAACAATCTGACGCGCCTGGCTTCTGGACGAAGCGAAGCGAAGGCGGTAGACGACATTATCAAGCCGTCTTTCCAGCAGTACAAAAAGGTTTTCGCCTGTGATACCGGGCATACGCAGTGCGCGTTCAAAGAAAAGACTGAACTGCCTTTCCAGCATACCATAAATTCTTTTAAGCTTCTGCTTTTCCCTTAACTGTACGCCGTAATCAGAGCGCTTGCCGGCGCGTCCCTTTGGGTCTTTCCCCGGCGCGGGACGCTTTTTATTGATAGGGCACTTATCGCTTTTACAGCGATTCCCTTTCAGCATTAATTTTTTCTGCTCTACACGGCACATTCTGCAAACAGGGCCGGTGTATCTTGCCATATTCCTTCTCCCTTAATCGGTCGTTAAGATCGCCGTTATATGCGGCGCGTTTTTCTCGGCCTACAGCCGTTATGTGGAATGGGGGTAACATCGCTGATTGACTTAACTTTAATTCCCATTACGCCAAGCTGCCGGATGGCGGATTCTCTGCCAATGCCCGGTCCCTTGATATAAACATGCACCTCACGCAAACCCGCCTGAAGCGCTTTTTGGGCTGCTGTTTCAGTTACTGATTGCGCCGCAAAGGGCGTTGATTTTTTCGCTCCCCTGAATTGCAGCATACCCGAACTTGCCCAGGAAACGGTGTTTCCCATAAGATCGGTAATTGTAACAATCGTATTGTTGAAGGTTGCCTGAATAAAGACATTGCCTTCATATACTGACTTTTTTTCTTTCTTCTTTTTTGCGGTCGCAGCCACTTATATCTCTCCTTCCTTATTTCTTCTTACCGGCGACGGTCTTCTTCTTGCCCTTGCGCGTACGGGCGTTTGTTCTTGTACGCTGACCCCGCAACGGCAGTCCCTTGCGGTGACGCAGTCCGCGGTAGCATCCAATATCCATAAGCCGCTTGATGTTCAGCGCGATTTCGGTGCGAAGGCGTCCTTCTACCTTATAATCGCTTTCAATGATATTACGCAGTTCGTTGAGTTCTTCCTGCGAAAGATCATTCATCATCCGCATAGGATCGAGCTTTGCCTTTTCGCAAATCTCATCCGCGCTTGACCTGCCGATTCCAAAAACGTAGGTCAATGCGATATTCACATGTTTGTTCGGGAGGTCAACTCCCACAAGACGCGCCACTAATACTCTCCTTTCTAACCCTGCTTTTGTTTATGCTTGGGATTCTGGCAAATAATGCGAACAATCCCATTCCGCTTGATAATTTTGCATTTATCACAGATGGGCTTCACGCTGGTTCTGACTTTCATTCCTAATAATCTCCTAAATCCTTGATCTTTACAAGTTCCTTCCACGCAGACGCCCGCGCTTTACCAAACCTTCGTGATGGTGCATTTTCAACAGTCCTTCAATCTGGCTCATGGTATCCAAATCAACGCCTACAAGAATGAGAAGCGAAGTGCCGCCCATTAGGTAGGAAATTGACGTTGGAAACTTAAACGCCCACTGAATAAAGGTCGGAATGACCGCTATCAGGGCAAGGTACATCGATCCCGGAAGCACAATGCGGTTCAGGATTTTAGTGAGGTACTCTTCGATTTTCTCACTTCTAATCCCGGGAATGGAGCCGCCGTTTTCCCGAATCTGTTTTGCTATTTCTATGGGGTTAAGGCTCACCTGTGTGTAGAAATAGGCAAAGAATATAATAAGCAGAATATAAAGTACATTATAAAGCGTTCCCCTTGGGCTTAACACCTGCGCCATTCTTGCAAGCCACGGCAAGTTGCCGCCTACAGTCTGCGCAATTTGAAGGGGGAAGGTAAGAATTGACGAAGCGAAGATGACAGGTATAACTCCCGATGGGTTAATCTTAAACGGGATATACGTGTTCTGCGCCCCGTACATTTTTCTTCCTACAACGCGTTTCGCGTAATTAACAGGAATCTTGCGCTGTCCCTGCTGTTCAAAAATAACCAGCGTAATTACGCCTACAAACATTATGAAAACAATTATTACAAATACGGGGTTAAGGTCTCCCTTCCTCATAATATCTATAAGCTCCCAAACCGCCTGAGGAAGACGCGCGACAATACCCGCAAAGATCAAAAGCGATATGCCGTTTCCGACTCCCCGCTTGGTGATCTGCTCTCCCATCCACATCAAAAACATTGTTCCGGTGGTAACGGTGAGCATGGCTATCAAAGTAAAGGGAACGATGCCGATGTTCAGGAGATTGTCAACACTGCGGGAAATAACCTGAGCGTATTGGGTAACCGCGTAGGACTGTATAAGGCAGACAAGGACTGTTCCGTAACGCTGCCATTTTTGAATTTTTTTTCTGCCGCCGTCTTCTTGGGATATTTTTTTCAATGTTGGAAAAACGATGAGAAGCAACTGCATGATAATCGACATGGAGATATAGGGCATAATACCGAGCATGAATACGGAGAAGTTTGAAAACGCGCCGCCCGCGAAGAAGTCAAGGTAATCGACAATCGGGTTGCCGGAATTTATTTGATCGTAGAAATAACGGGACAGTTCGCGCACGTTGATTCCGGGAATGGGAAATACCGCGCCAATTCTGAATACCACAAGCATTCCGAGAGTGAAGATAATACGCTCCCGCAGTTCCTTTACTCTTAAAATACCAATTATGGGATTAGCCATTTATTTCTTCCCGCCCGCCGCGGCTTTTTTGCTTTTATTTTTAGGCCGCGCTTTATCGCGGGGAGGATTGAGAGTTATTTCGCCCCCCGCCTTTTCAATTTTTTCTTTTGCCGAAGCCGAAACCGCGGCAACCTTGAAACTCAACTTTTTTGAAAAATCGCCGTTAGCTAAAACTTTTATCGGGTCTACGCTTTTGACCAGCCCTTTCCTTGTAAGAGAGGCAAGGTCTACGGTTTCGCCTGCTTCATAACGTTTTTCAATTTCGCCAAGATTGACGATCTGCCATTCTTTTTTGAAGGGGTAATTGGAAAAACCTCTGTGGGCAAGACGCCGGTACAGCGGCATCTGCCCGCCTTCAAAACCGACGTACGTCTTGCCGCCTGAGCGGGCTTTCTGTCCCTTGTTGCCCTTACCGGCGGTGGTTCCCCTGCCTGAACCCTGTCCGCGTCCTATTATCCGTTTGCGTTTGTTCGCTCCCGCGGGGGCGTGTAAATCAAAATCGTGCGCCATTATTTGACATCCTCTACTGATACTAAATGAGAGACAGCTCTCACCATTCCTTTAATTGCCGGAGTATCTTCCTGCACGGAGCTTGAGCCGATTTTACGAAGTCCAAGTGAACGGACAGTAGCGCGTTGTCTGGGAAGAGCGCCGATTATGCTCCGTACCAGACGGATTTTTATCTTTGCCATATCCTTAACCCCACAGCTCATTCAGGGATTTTCCCCTGTTACGCGAAACTGTTTTCGCGTCCATCAGTTTGCTGATACAGTCAAAAGTCGCCTTGACCACGTTGTACTGACTGGACGCTCCTATTGATTTAGACAGCACGTCGGTGACTCCGCCGGCTTCCATGATTGCCCGCACAGGACCTCCCGCGATGATTCCCGTACCGGAACATGCCGGTTTAAGAAGAACCCGCGACGCTTTGAAAAGCCCGATTACTTCGTGGGGAATGGTTCCGTTTTTAACAGGCAGTTTGATCATGTTGCGCTTTGCCTTATCTATGCTTTTTCGGATAGCTTCGGAAACATCGTTTGCCTTGCCGAAACCGTAGCCCACTTTTCCCTTGCGATCGCCGATGACGGTGAGCGCCGAAAAAGAAAAACGGCGTCCGCCCTTGACAACTTTGGCGGTACGGTTAAGCTTTACCAGCTTTTCGATAAATTCTTTTTCGACAAATTCCCTGTCGCGGTCGCGATCTCTGCCTCGTCCGCGGCGTCCTTCGCCTCTTCCGCCTCTGCCGCGGGAATCTTCCGATGCCGCTTCAACTGCCGTATCTGCCGTGTCAACTTCCGTTTCTTTATCTTCGATCTTATCTTCCACGTCTGCCATTACGCCCCCTAGAACTCAATTCCCGCTTTCCGGGTCCCATCAGCCAAAGCTTTAACAATTCCGTGATACAAATATCCGTTGCGATCAAAAACCACGGTCTTGATATTTTTATCCACCATGCGTTTGCCCGCGATTTCACCTAACTGTCCGGCTCCGGCAACAGTCGCCTTTATGCCGCGCAGTTCCTTTTCCAGAGTTGATGCCGAGATCAAGGTATGCCCCTTAACATCGTCAATAACCTGAACCGATATACGGCGGTTGCTCTTGGTAACTGTCATACGCGGACGTTCGGCAGTCCCGGCAATTCTCTTACGGATGTGAACCTTTCTTCTCAGCCGTTTTCTGTCTTTTTCCAGCATTTTACGCAACATATTCTTACCCTACTTAACGCCCGATTTACCGACTTTCCGCCTGATAACTTCGTCATCATAACGTATGCCCTTGCCTTTATAAGGCTCCGGGCTTCTGAGCTTGCGAATCTGGGCGGCAAATTCCCCGACACGCTGTTTATCAATTCCGCTTACCGTTATCTTGCCGGCTTGATCTACGGCGACGGAAAGCCCTTCAGGAATAGCGACAAAAATATCAGTGGAATACCCCAAGCTCATCGACAGGAGTTTTCCCTGCACTTCGGCGCGGTAGCCGACTCCGGTAACCACGAGGGATTTGTTAAAGCCCGCTGAAACGCCCAGCACCATGTTGTTGAGTAGATTCCTGTAAAGACCGTGAAACGCCTTTACCTGTTTTTCTTCGCTTGTGCGGCTAACAACAATTTCCGCGCCCTTGTTTTCAAATTTGATAACGGGGTGGTACTTTTGTTTAAGTTTTCCCTTTGGTCCTTCAACGGTCATTTCGTCATTGGCGAAAGTAACCTTGACGCCGCTTGGAACCTTAACAGGTATTTTTCCGATTCTCGACATACATTAATCCTTACTTACCACACTGTACAGATAACTTCGCCGCCGACTTTTTTCTCCGCGGCTTTTTTGCCTGTTGTAACACCCTGAGATGTAGAAACAATCAGGGTTCCGTAACCGTTGTATACTCTCGGCATATTTTTATAGCCCATGTACACACGGCGTCCCGGTTTTGACACTTTTTCAATGCCGTGAATAATCGGGACGGTTTCATCGTCATATTTAAGGAAAACCCGAATGACATTTCCGCCTTCCTGATTTGCCTTTTTAAAATTCTTGATATACCCTTCGGTCTTCAATATCTTGACTATCTCAAGTTTCAGCCTGGAGGTGGGAATATCTACTTTTTCATGCTTTGCCATGCCGGCATTCCGTATCTTTGTCAGCATGTCCGCAACTGGATCTGATACGCTCATCCTATTCTCCTACCAACTGGATTTTGTAACGCCGGGAATAAGCCCTTCGCTCGCGAGTTTTCGGAAGCAAAGACGGCACATTTCATACTTCCGCAAAAAGCCCCGTGACCTTCCGCAGATCCTGCAGCGGTTTACTTTCCGCGTTTTATATTTTGGCGTCCTTAACGCCTTTATGATCATTGCCTTGCGTGCCATTTTACCTCCTTAAACCCTATTTTCTGAAAGGCATCCCGAATTTAGACAGGAATGCTTTCGCCTCCGCGTCTGTTCTCGCCGTTGTAACGATAACGACATTCAATCCGGCTACCTTTTCAATTTTATCAAAATCAATCTCCGGGAAAATGATCTGCTCTTGAATTCCCAGCGAATAATTCCCATGCCCGTCAAACGCGTTCTGGTTTATACCGTGGAAGTCCTTAACGCGCGGAAGGGCGACATTTACAAGCCTGTCAAAAAACTCGTACATCACAATCCCGCGCAGAGTCACCTTCGCGCCGATTTCCTGACCCGCTCTGATCTTGAAATTCGCTATGCTCTTTTTTGCCTTCGTTTTAACCGCTTTTTGCCCTGTAATCTGGGTGAGCGTATCAATCGCCGCGTCCAGAAGTTTTTTATTCTGCAGAGCCTCGCCCACCCCCATGCTCACTACGATTTTTTCCAGCTTGGGAATTTGCATATTGGATTTATAACTGAACTCCTTGAAAAGTTCTGGAGCTATTTGCTCTTTGTATATTTTTTTAAGACGGGGCACATAGCCTTTAAGGGAAGCCGCTTTTTCAACAGTTTTTTCAGTAGTTTTTTCCATATCTGTTACAGCGCCTCCCCGCATTTTTTACAAACCCTGATTTTTTTATCTCCTTCAAACTTATACCCGATGCGCACAGGTCCGCATTTTTTACAGACAATCATCAGATTGGAAGAATGAAGGGCGGCTTCTACTTCGACAATACCGCCGCGATCCTGCTGTTTCCTTTTTTTCTGCGTTTTCTTGACGAGGTTTACTCCTTGAACAAGTATGCGATCCCTGTCGCGCAGAATCTTCAGTATTCTGCCGCGCTTGCCTTTATCCTTTCCGGCGATAACCTCTACGGTATCTTCTTTTTTGAGTTTAAATTTATGCAATGCTTCAGCCATAATTTCTCCTAACGTAACCTAAGTTACAAAACCTCCGGTGCAAGGGAAACGATCTTCATAAACTCGGCTCTTTCCCTCAATTCGCGCGCAACAGGTCCAAAGATGCGCTTTCCCTTCGGGTTTAACGCGGCGTCAATAAGGACGCAGGCGTTGTCGTCAAACCTGATATATGTCCCGTCCGGGCGGCGGTACTCTTTATGCGTACGCACCACAACCGCCTTTTCCACAGTGCCTTTTTTGACGGTCGATGTGGGCAAAGCTTCCTTTACCGCAACTACAATAATATCGCCAATCCCCGCATAACGCCGGCGGGAGCCGCCCAAAACTTTGATGCACTGAACCAGCTTGGCGCCTGAATTGTCCGCCACATTCAGGAAGGACTCCACTTGTACCATCTTCTCTACTCTCCCTTACCTGGCGCGCTCAACGATCTCCGCAAGCTTCCAGCATTTTTCCTTGCTGATAGGCCTACATTCGATAACACGGACACGGTCGCCGATCTTCGCTTCGTTTTTCTCGTCGTGGGCTTTCACCTTTTTCGCCCGCTTAATATATTTTTTGTAAAGAGGATGAAGCGTCAAAGTTTCGACTGAAACCACGATGGTTTTTTCCATCTTGTCGCTCTTTACGGTTCCGATAAATTCTTTTTTGCCGCCCTTAGCCTTGGCTAAGGATTTGGCTTTTGCTTCCTGTTCCGCCATTATTTAGCCTCCGCCGCTTTTTGTTCCGCGATTTCATGCGCGCGAATCAGCGTATTGACCCTTGCAATCTGTTTGCGCATCGTGCGCTTTTGCAGAGGGTTGTCTATATGTCCGATAACGGTTTTAAAACGGAATTCCATGTACTTCCTTTTTAGATCTTCCCGCTTGGCTTTGAGTTCAGCATAAGACATATTCTTGAATGAATTTTTCATGCTGCCTCCTATGCCCCAAGTTCCATGTCTTGGCGGGCGACAAATTTTGTTTTAATGGGAAGCTTTGCCCCTGCCAGGGTCATAGCTTCTTCCGCGAGGGCGCGGTTAATGCCGCCGCCCAATTCAAACATTACCGTTCCGGGTTTTACAACCGCTACCCAGTATTCCGGCGCGCCCTTTCCCTTGCCCATGCGGGTCTCCGCCGGTTTCTTTGAAAATGGTTTGTCCGGAAAAATGCGTATCCACATCTTGCCGCCGCGCTTTACATGGCGGTTAATGGCAATACGTGCCGCTTCTATCTGCCGGCTTGTGATCCACATTCTGTCCAAAGCGACGAGGGCGTAATCGCCAAAAACCACGGAATTGCACCTTGTGGCGTTTCCGGGCATATTACCCCTCTGCACTTTTCTGCGCTTTACACGTTTAGGACTTAACATATTAACTCCTGGCAGGAACTCTGTCCCGCCGTTTGCGGACAAGAGCGCCTGCGTCCTCTTTCTGTTCTTTGCCGTACTTCATGCCGTTGTAGACCCAAACCTTCACGCCAATGGCGCCAAAGGGAGTTTGCGCTTCGGCAAATCCGTAATCTATATCCGCCCTCAATGTGTGAAGCGGTATGCGTCCTTCTTTCGCTTCTTCGGTGCGCGACATTTCCGCGCCGCCAAGCCTTCCCGAAAGGCGCACCTTTACGCCCTGGGCGTTGCCTTTTTTAATCGCGTTTGTGATTGCCTGCTTCATTGTGCGCCTGAACGATGAGCGCGCCAAAAGCTGGCGGGCAATGTTCTGCGCGATTATATGGGCATTATTATCGGCGTTTCTTACTTCTTTAATTTTAATCTGAATTTTTTTATTTACTTTCTTTTGTAAATCGTTGCCTATTTTTTCTATATTCGCGCCCTTGACGCCTATGATTACTCCCGGTCTTGCCGTATGGATAGTGATCGTTATGCGCTGTGGATGGCGTATAATTTCAAGCTCCGCGATATCCGCTCCCTTTGTTTCCGGCATAGCCATAATAAGCTTGCGCAGAAGCAAATCCTCATGAAGAGCGTCTACATATTCCTTCGGGTCAACGTACCAGCGGGAACCCCAAGTTTTATTAATACCGATTCTGAGCCCTGTTGGGTTAACTTTTTGTCCCATTATTTAGCCGCCTTTTTGGAAGACGCGCCGCTCTGTTTTGCGGCGCTAACCAGCTTTGCTGTGTTACCTTGCTTTGCCGTGCCAGACGAAGTCTGACCTGCCGTTTCATCAACTACAACAGTTATGTGACACATTCTCTTTAACTGCATATCCGCTCTCCCTCTGCCGCGGAACCAAATTCTTTTAAGACGGGGACCCTCGTCAATATATATCTCGCGTACATAAAGCATATCTTCATCAAGTTTTTTGTTACCCGAAAGCGCGTTTGAAGCCGCGGACTTTACCGTCTTGCGGATCAGCTTCGCGCCCTTGTGCGGCATATTTTCCAGAATGGAAACCGCCTCCGGGTACGTTTTACGGCGCACAAGATCGGCAACCGGTCTGATCTTATATGGCGAACCAATGAGGAATTTACTAATAGCCCTGTAACCTGTTTTTGTTTCTTTCATAATCCTGCCTATTTCGCCGCCGCCGCTTTTTTGTCGGAGCCGGAGTGTCCGCGGAAAATTCTGGTGGGCGCGAACTCGCCAAGTTTGTGACCGACAAGGTTTTCCGTAACATACACGGGAACCCATGTTTTTCCGTTGTAAACGGAAATCGTCCCGCCTACCATTTCGGGAATGATTGTAGAACAGCGGGAATATGTTTTAATCATTTTCCTTTCCCCGGACTTGCTCAACTCCACTACCTTTTTATACAGGCTCTTTTCAATAAAAGGACCCTTCTTGACGGATCTTGACATACTCCCCCTACTTCTCCTTATTTCTTTTTACCGCGGCTGACAATAAACCTTGACGAAGGTTTATGCTTTTTGCGGGTCTTATATCCCTTTGTCGGCTGACCCCAGGGAGTAACAGGGTGAATACCCTTGCTCCTTCCTTCGCCGCCGCCGTGCGGGTGATCTACCGGGTTCATCGACATACCGCGCACAGTCGGGCGTACGCCCAGCCAGCGCTTGCGCCCGGCTTTTCCCAGAGTCGTGTTCATGTGGTCTTCGTTTCCCACACTGCCGATTGTCGCGTAACACTTTTTGAATACCATTCGCATTTCGCCGGAAGGCAGTTTCAGCGTAACATAGTCGCCCTCTTTGGCGGCGATAAGAGCGCCCGCTCCAGCGGAACGCGCCATCTGTCCGCCCTTGCCTAACGTTAGTTCAATATTGTAAACGGTAAAGCCAAGCGGAATGTTTTCCAGCGGAAGAGCGTTGCCCGGCTCAATCGGCGCGTCAGGACCGCTTAAAATCTTCGCGCCCACTTTTAAGTCTCTGGGAGCGATGATGTATCGTTTTTCGCCGTCTTTGTAGAAAATCAGGGCGATGTTCGCGCTGCGGTTTGGATCGTATTCTATAGAAGCGACTTTGCCCGGAATGCCGGTTTTGTCGCGCTTAAAATCAATGTCCCGGTAGCGGCGTTTGTGACCGCCCCCTTTGTGGCGCACGCTGATCCGCCCGAAAGAATCGCGGCCTGAGCCTGCTTTCTTTCCCTTTGTCAGGGATTTTTCCGGTTCTTTGCCCTTGGTCAGTTCTGAATAATCCAAGCTGGTATATTGCCGCATTCCCGGCGTTATCGGTTTGTATGTTTTAATCGCCATAATTACACGCCCTCGAAGATTGTAATCTTCTCATCTTTAGGAAGCCGCACTATCGCCTTCTTCCAGTCTGAAGTATACCCTTTCTTGTAACGCTGTCTTTTGGGTTTACCGCCTACCACCATCACCGTGCAGGAAATCGGGTTCACATTGAACAACTTACGCACGGCTTCCTTTATCTGCAATTTGTTAGCCGACATGGCTACTTTAAAAACATACTTTCCCTCTTCGCGCAGATGATTCGCCTTTTCGGAAAGCACAGGCTCCAGCAGAATGTCTTCGTATTGAATCATTTGCCCGCCTCCTTCGCGCCATAAAACTCGCTGAGGTTTTTCGCGGCGGTTTCAAGCATCAACACCTGACGGCCGTAGAAAAGCTCGTGCGCTTCCAGACGGTTATATGAAAGATACTTAAGCCAGGGGATATTCGCAGCGGCGCGCTTGAGCATAGGATCGTCGTCTTTAAGGATCAGCACTGTCCGCAAACCGGGCTCAAAATTGTCGAGCAGTTTCGCGAGGTCTTTTGTTTTTCCCGACTCAATTGAAAAATCTTCGATAATTTTTAACATATCGCTTTGCGCTTTTAAGCTTAAAATTGATTTTAGCGCCTGACGTTTTGCCTTTTTTGGCATCGCGTAGGAATAATCTTTGGGTTTGGGACCGAAAATCGTGCCGCCGCCAACCAGTACCGGCGACTTTTTATCGCCGCGCCGGGCGCGCCCCGTACCTTTTTGCTTGTAGGGCTTTGCGTTTGAGCCGTGTATTTCTCCGCGGTCTTTTGTGCTGGCGCTGCCCTGCCGTCTGTTGGCAAGCTCGTTATTTATCGCGTACCAGATTAAATCTTCGTTAACAGGAAGCCCAAAAACCGAGTCATCAAGAGCGATGGTACGCACTTCTTTTCCTTCTTTTGAATACACTTTACAGTTCATTTTTTTACCGCCCCTTCTTGACCGCGGCGCGGACAAAAACCAGTCCCTTGTTGATTCCGGGAACCGCGCCCTTGACCATAATGAGCTGTTTTTCGGGGTCTGTTCTTACAACTCTAAGACTCAAAACCGTTACTCCCTCACGTCCCATGCGTCCGGGCAGTTTCATGTTTTTAAAAGTTTTTGCTGGATACGTTGACTGACCTGTTGAACCCGGTTCGCGGTGAAACTTTGAACCGTGGGTTTTGCGTCCGCCGCCGAAGCCGTAGCGCCTGACAACGCCTTGAAAACCTTTGCCCTTGGATACGCCGGAAACGTCAACGTATCTGACGCCTTCCAGCACTTCAACTCCAAGCGCGTCCCCTACCGCGACTTCTTTTTCAAAATCGCGTAATTCCCGAATACGTTTTTTCGGCGGAATGTTTTCGGGAAACTGTCCGGCGTGGGATTTTGTTACGCGATTTTTCTTTTCATCGTCAAGACCGATGACAACAGCCGCGTAACCGTCCGCCTCTTTTGTTTTTTTGGCAATGACTACATTCGGGTCGAAACGCATCACCGTTACCGGCAACAGATTACCCGATTCATCAAAAACCTGAGTCATTCCAATTTTTTTGGCATAAAGCCCTAACATTGTTGTACTCCATATCCGCACGCTATTCGGGAGCAAATTGCCCCGGAACCGTCTGCGGTTTCTTTTGAGAACCTGACAGGCTCTCTTTTACTGCTTGATCTCCACATCCACGCCGGCGGGAAGTTCAAGCTTCATAAGCGAATCCATAACTTCAGCCGAAGGATTGATAATATCGATCAATCTCTTGTGCGTTCTCATTTCAAACTGTTCACGGCTCTTTTTGTTCACATGAGGCGAACGAAGAACCGTAACCTTGTTAATTCGGGTCGGCAGCGGAATCGGACCGGTAACTTTCGCGCCGGCTTTTCTTACCGCCATGGCGATTGATTTCGCGCTTTGATCTATTAACTCAACATCGAAGCCGCGCAGCCGTACGCGAATTCCTTCCTTAGCCATCGATTCCTCTCTTTACTCGATTATCTCGGTTACCTGACCCGAAGCGACTGTCTTGCCGCCTTCGCGGATAGCGAAGCGAAGACCTTTCTCCATGGCGATCGGGTGGATCAGTTCGCCGATAATTTCTGTGTTATCGCCGGGCATGACCATTTCTTTGCCTTCGGGAAGTTTGACGGTTCCGGTAATATCTGTGGTGCGGAAATAGAACTGAGGTCTGTATCCTGTAAAGAACGGGCTGTGGCGTCCGCCTTCTTCCTTGGAAAGACAGTAAATCTGTCCTTTGAATTTGCTGTGAGGTGTAATTGAACCGGGCTTGGCGAGAACCTGTCCGCGTTCAACTTCTTTTTTGTCAATGCCGCGAAGAAGCGTACCGACGTTATCGCCCGCCTGAGCTTCGTCGAGTAATTTATTGAACATTTCGATTCCGGTAATAACGGTTTTCTTTGTGGGTTTAATACCGACAATTTCAACTTCTTCGTTGAGTTTCAGAGCGCCGCGTTCCACTTTGCCCGTAACGACAGTACCGCGTCCCTGAATGGTGAACACGTCTTCAATCGGCATGATGAAAGGCTTGTCGGAATCGCGCACCGGATCGGGGAAGTAGGAGTCCATCGCCGCAAGAAGTTCGTCGATACATTTTGTCGCTTCGGCGTTATCCGGCTCTGACATAGCCTTGAACGCGGAACCTTTGATGATTGGGGTTTTGTCGCCGGGAAAGCCGTTCTGCGTGAGAACGTCTTTGATCTCTTCTTCGACCAGTTCCAACAGTTCGGGATCGTCAACAAGGTCTACTTTGTTGAGGAAGACGAGCATGTTGGGAACGCCTACCTGACGGGCGAGAATGATGTGCTCGCGTGTCTGGGGCATAACCGAGTCGGGAGCTGAAACGACGAGAACCGCGCCGTCCATCTGCGCCGCGCCGGTGATCATGTTCTTGATATAGTCCGCGTGTCCGGGACAGTCAATGTGCGCGTAATGGCGCTTGTCGGACTGATACTCAAGGTGGCGGGTATTAATGGTAATACCGCGCGCTTTTTCTTCTGGAGCGTTGTCAATGTCGTCATAATTCATTACCTTGTCGCCAAATTTTTTGGCGCAGTGCATGGTAATAGCCGCGGAAAGAGTGGTCTTGCCGTGATCGACATGTCCAATCGTTCCAACATTCATGTGGATCTTCGTTCTATTAAATTTATCCTTTGCCATTTTGTGTCCTCCTTATGGGCACTATTACTATCTAATATACTAAATTCGACGGAATAACATTCCGCGAAATACCATGAAATAAATTGTTAGGGGAAACGATCATTAATGGAAATTCGGCGTCTTAACGCAAATCTCTATTCATCACGTTCCACCTGCCCCATCTGCGGCAACAAGCCTTAGATGATCGGTTTGGAAACCAAATGCAACAACTTATGGCTGCTACTCACCACCTGTAATGGGCGAAGGCTTTATTCGCCTCTGCCATCTTATGGGTATCTTCCTTCTTTTTGAAGGCAGTCCCTGTATTATTATAGGCATCCAGCAGTTCCGCGGCAAGACGGTCGCCCATGCCTTTTCCTGAGCGGGCGCGGGCAGCGCTGATTATCCACCTCATACCCAAAGCTTCGCGCCTGGTTTCGCGAATTTCCACAGGAACCTGATAAGTCGCGCCGCCTACGCGCCGTGACTTGACTTCGATTACCGGTTTTACATTATCCAGGGCTTTTAAAAAAACTTCAAGTGGTTCTTTTTCAGTTTTTGACTGAAGAATACCCAACGCCTCATGGATAATACGCAAGCCCAAAGACCGCTTGCCTTCCCACATCATGCGGTTTACAAACTTTGAAACTACGACGCTGTTGTATTTAGGGTCAGGCAGAATGCCCCGATCTATTGTTTTTTTCTTTCTTCCCATTTATGCACCTATGCCTTTGGTCGTTTCGCGCCGTATTTGGAGCGTCCGCGTTTGCGGTCAGTTACCCCTAAAGTGTCTTTTGCTCCGCGGATAATATGGTATCTTACGCCGGGAAGATCCTTAACACGTCCGCCCCTGACCAAAACCACCGAGTGTTCCTGCAAATTGTGACCAATTCCGGGAATATAGGCGGTAACTTCGGTTCCGTGGGAAAGGCGCACACGGGCTACCTTCCGCAGAGCCGAATTGGGCTTTTTGGGCGTTACAGTCATTACACGGGTGCAAACCCCCCGCTTCTGCGGGCACGACTGTAATGCCGGAGATTTCGTCTTGGATGTTACCTGTTTCCTTCCAAAACGCACCAACTGATTAATAGTAGGCATTCGTCAAAAACTCCTGGTCAAAATAATCCCCTCAGAAAAAAATGAGGGCTAGAAATAGAAATTTATCAAAATGAAAAAAAAAGATCAAGGGGTTTTCAATTTTTTTTTGAAAAAAAATGAGATTCCTCACCAAAATCGCGGGCTTCCTTACAGGGTGATAATGTGTGAAAGAAGCGCGATTACTAATAATAACGCCAAAATTGAGATAATATAAGCCCAAATTGGAAGGGGCTGTGCGGGCAGTTTTTGGCTGTCGGATGGCTTGAATTTGGGCTTTTTGACTGCCGGAGGGGTCGAATAGCCGCATGACGGGCAGCCTCTTGTAAAAAGCCTGTCTTCGCCGGAAAAACCGCACGCCGGACAGCGGACAGAGGCGAAAAAACGACCGCAACTGGGGCAGGATTTTACGTCACTGCCGACTTCGCAGCCGCAATTATCGCAAAAAAAACGGGGTTTTTTCTTTTTCAAGTTGATTAAGCCGATTTTGATTCGGGTTTGGAGCTTTCGGCGTGAACAGGCGTTCCGGCGGCAGAAGCGGCAGGGACTGTTTTAAGAGCGGAATCACCCTTTTCAGAGCCGCCGGAGGAAACGCTTTCCGATTTTTGCGCCGAAGCGGCGTGTTTTTTCTCATTTTTGCCGGTTTTACCCTTGTCGGTAACGTAAAAACCGGAACCCTTAAAAATAACGCCGGCTCCTCCAAAAATCAGTCGGCGGACTTCCTTGCCGCACTTCGGACAGTCTTTCAGCGGCGGATCGCTCATAGACTGAAAAACCTCAAAGCCGTGTGAACAGCTTTTACATTCATATTCATAAGTAGGCATAGTATAATTAAATATAATAAAAAGAGAGTATTCTTGCAATAGAAAAATGTAAAACAAAGCTCAGTTTTTAATAACAGTTTCCTTGCGTCATGTCTTTAATTCATATTTATTAATTGGAACAGTTGCGCGATTTCCGCTTCGCTTAGAACGGCGGATTTAATATCGAGGTCTTTTTCATTTTGAACAGGCTTATTGGCGAAAAAAATTGAAGTGAGAAGAGATTTTCCTCCAAGCTCGCCGAAAATATAATTGTTTGCCAGTGTAAAAAGAGACGCCATGCCCCGCGCCTGAGACTCGTTTTCAAAGCACATTCTTATTGACGCATAGTACTTCCCTTCTTCCGCAGGAAAAAAAACAAGAAAAAATTCCTGTACCGGAAACCGAATCGGCAATTTAAGAGAATTCAGAATCCGGTTGATCACTGCCGCGCCGTCAATAAACCAGCAGGAAAAAGGAGAATTCCCGCGGAACGCGGCGAACCCTTCGGGCATATTTACGCCGGGAGCGGCTGTTACAGGCTCAATGGGCGTATCATTTACCGAAGCGGCGGCGAAAGCCTGTTTCGAGTACATCGCTATCGAAAGCTTGTTATCTTCCGAATACCAATAGGAGTATTTCGCGGCGGCTTGCATTTTCTTCCAGCTCTTACTCACACTAAAAGCCATGTCCGCGCCGGAGCTTGGATAATCTCCCCACGCCGCAATCTGAAACCGCCGTCCGCTTTCTTTCGGATAAATGGCGGCGGCGAGAAAATCCGTTCTTTCCAGCATTTGCTTTGTCTGGCTGTCATTCAATTCTTTTACAGGCAAAAGGCTGATGAGCTTACTTGCTTCTTTTACATCGGCGATCAGGTAAACCGAAGCGCCGCTTTCAAGAGGGATATTTTTACCCAGAGACGCCGCGTCCGGTATTTTCGGCGCTGATTTGCAGGAGAGTAAAATAATTACGAAGAAGAGATTCACGCAGAGGCGCAAAGATTTCAAGGACGCAAAGTTGTTATTTGCAAACTCTCCATTATACATCTGAGTTTCAGGGTAAGACAATTTTTGTTTTAAGGGTTTTCTTAACCCCTTCTCTTTTTCTTCCTCTGCGCCTTCGCGCCTTTGCGTGAGGTCTTCTCGAAAAAAATTTATTTCTTTTGTATTTTTACAAGCCATGTTTCTTCTCCTGCCTCTATGGGGATTTGTCCGTCTGTTTTTGCCCATTCGGTTTTGGTTGCCAGTGTCTCTGCGGCAACTGTTTCGCTGAAACTGTCCCACGCTTCTTTTAGCGAGTCAGAGCCGTAGATACTGAGCGTTATGCGATCTGTAACAGATAAGCCCATTTCTTTGCGGGCGTTTTGTATGCCGCGTATTAAATCGCGGATATCACCTTCCATTGAAAGTTCGCGTGTAATTTCGGTATCAAGACCGACGGTGAGTGTTCCTTCGTTAAGGACGCGCAAGTTCGCTTTTTCGATACGGCGGACATCGAGTTTGTCGGCTGTTAATAAAAGCGCCCTTGTTCCGCCTTCACATTGAATGTCTATCGAAAGTGACGCTCCTTCAATTACGCTCTGAATCTCCGCGTGTGACAGCGTTTCGATTTTGGCGGCGGCGGTTTTCATGTCTTTGCCAAGTTCTTTTCCCAAGACGCGGAAATTTGCTTTTACTTCGTACTCGACAAGGTCTTCTTCTTTTTGCGAAAAGACAATTTCTTTTACGTTCAGCTCTTCGCGGATGATGTCCGCCATTTCCATGAGAGCTTTTTTTTCGTCCTCGTTGCGCGTAACAAGTTCCGCCTTGCGGAGAGGCTGGCGCATTTTGATATTGTACTGTGAGCGAAGAGAGCGCCCTATTGTAACGGCTGACAAAACGGCTGACATACGGAATTCGAGTGATTTGTCGCGCCGTTTTTCATCGGGGACGGGAAAATCGACGAGATGTACCGATTCGCGGTCGGTTTCCAGCCGCAGATTTTGCCAAATAGCGTCTGTGGTAAAAGGCATGAAAGGAGAAGCAACCGTTATCAGTGTTTTTAGCGCGTAACAGAGAGAGCCGTACGCTTCGAGTTTGTCGCTGTCGTTTTCACTGCGCCAAAAACGACGGCGCGAACGGCGGATGTACCAGTTGTTGAGAAGGTCGATGAAGCGCAGGATTGGATCAACGGCGCGGCTAAGGTCGTAAACGTCAAGCGCACCGCCCACTTTTTCAACAAGGGTCTGCGTCTCTGAAAGTATCCATTGGTCAAGGGGATTAGTTGGGCTATCCGGCGTGGACGCGGCGGTTATTTTGTCAATGTTGGCGTATGTAACAAAGAAACTGTAGGAGTTCCACAACGGAATGATGATGCTTTTTAGCACCTCACGCACGCCTTCGTCGTTATAACGCAGGTCGTCTGCCTTGAGCAGAGCCGAACGCACCAAAAAAAGCCGCAGAGCGTCCGCGCCGAAAGAGTTAATCACTTCGTTGGGGTCGGTGTAGTTGCGCAGGCTCTTGCTCATCTTTTTTCCGTCGCTTGCAAGAACAAGCCCCGAAACGATGCAGTTATTAAAAGCCGGTTTTTTGAAAAGAGCCGCAGCAAGGACGGTGAGCGTGTAAAACCAACCGCGTGTTTGATCAAGACTCTCGCTGATAAAATCCGAGGGAAAGTGGCTGTCAAAAAACTCTTTGTTCTCGAATGGGTAATGATTCTGCGCGTAGGGCATCGCTCCCGATTCAAACCAGCAGTCGAGAACTTCAGGTACGCGCCTCATTGTTTTGCCGCAGCCGCATGGTATCGTAATTTCATCGACAAAATGTTTGTGCAAATCTTCGGGGTAAACGCCTGAAAGCTCTTTCAACTGGGCGCGGCTTCCGACGCAGATTAATTTTCCGCAGTCATCGCACCGCCAGATTGGAATGGGATTGCCCCAGTAGCGGCTGCGGCTGATTGCCCAGTCGCGCGCTCCTTCCAGCCATTTGCCGAATCTGCCCTCTTTTATGTGTTCGGGAACCCAGTAGATTTTGCTGTTTGCGTCTAACAAATCTTTTTTTATTTTTTCCACGCTGACAAACCATGAGCCGACGGCGCGGTAAATGAGAGGGCTTGAACATCTCCAGCAGTGAGGATAGGAGTGAAGGATTTGGTCGCGCTTTACAAGTTTGCCCTCTTGTTTAAGTTTTTCGATTATTGCTTTATCAGCGTCTTTTACAAAAATTCCTGCAAAGTCGGAAACTTCGGCGGTGAATTTACATTCGGCGTCAACCGGGCAAATGACAGGGATGCCCGTTCCTTTCAACACGCGCGCGTCATCTTCGCCGAAACCGGGCGCGGTGTGAACGATACCCGTACCGTCTTCGGTGGTGACAAAGTCGCCCAAAAAAGTGCAAAACGCGTTGGGCGCATCTTTGAAATACGGAAAAAGCGGTTCGTACTGGAGACCTGCAAGCTGTGCGCCTTTTTTGCGCCAGACAATTTTATATTCGGACGGGTCTTTATAATAGGAAGAAAGCCGCGCTTCGGCGAGAATGTAGTTGTTATGATCGGAATTATCTTCGATTAGCGCGTAATCTATTTCCGCGCCGAGTGTAAGCGCGAGGTTCGAGGGAAGCGTCCATGGCGTTGTCGTCCACGCGAGGAGATAGGTGTTTGGGGGAATATGGGGGGAGACCGGCGCTGAAGCCTTTTCGTCAGTTGGGGATTTTTCCAGCGCCACGCTGTGCCGATCGGAAACAACAACGCCCTCACCGGTTCGGGCGCTTGAACTGAG
>JAISSH010000097.1 GCA_031273265.1 Treponema sp. | reverse complement strand
CGCAAACTGGACCGCCGCTATCCCCCCATTCAGAATCTACGCCATCGCCTATGGAAACGGCAGGTTTGTCGCCGGGGATGATGACGGCAAAATTGCGTACGCGAACTGGTAAGAGCAAGCAAAAGATTATTAGAGTAAACCCCGCCCTTGCATGATGGCGGGAACGTTTGAGGGGTGTAAGAGTTACACGGTGGGTTTCACCATTTTCTGAATTGACATACATGGCGGGCTGGGCGCATCCCGCCTGCTGGTTAATTCAAATTAATTTCTCAGATCTTTTATTGTTTCCAAGTCCAGCCCAGTGATCTTTTGTATAAATTCGGGAGTTGAGCCTTCCGCCAGCAAATTCCGGGCTATTTTGAGTGTGTTTTCCCGTTGTCCTTCCTCGCGACCTTCCGCCCTGAGTAGACGCTCCTTTGCCTCGCTCTCCAAATTACACTTAATTGTGGCAAGCTCACGCGCAAATCTTATATAACTTCGGCTTATTTTATTCACTGTCTTTTCCGCTCGCATTATCCCTTCCTCCTTTTGGCAAAGTTCCTTGATTAAGGGTTCTACCCGCTTCTCATGGCGGTACCTCATAAAGATACACCACTTTTCATCTTGAGACAAGTTTTCAGTTTCGGTTTTCCCAGCGAAATACTCCTCCACGCGCTTTTCTAGTTTCGGCAGTTCATAATAGATTATTTCTACTTTTTCGGTTAGCAGATCATGTTCTTTCTCTTCTCTGTAACCGTACCGGCGAGGTAGTTTTTCGCTTTCCGGAAACAATACGCAGTTTAAAAAGAAAATCTGATACGCCCGTTTTATTTCCCTGTACGTCTTTCCCCGCGCCAACTGACTGTAATGTAGCGCAGATGCGTAATAAGCGGCTCTACTTTTTAGGTCATCGTCAGATTTGCCGATCTGCATTTCAAGTGCGGCGGCTTCACCGTCGTTGAAAGTAACGTGCACGTCAAGGCGCGGGAATTTCGCATCCATATGTGCCGGAAGAAGTTCGTTTTTGACGACTTTAACCTCGGTGATTTCGCGATTTGTACAGGCGGAAAGGAGAGACCTGAGCGCTTCGCGTGAATCTTCCGTATCCGATGCGAGCATAGCCTTGAAAACCGTGTCGTTTAGAATCGGCAAAGGTTCATCATCAAGGGAATAATCCAGCGCCGCCGGACGGAAAAGTTTAAATAAATTAATCATAAGTACCTCCACCCCTATATACGGTGCGTAGATGACTGGCACTTGCCTGAAGATGAAAAAAAATAAAATTCATATGTCAAGAATTGTTTTTTATGCTATATTGAGCCCATGGAATACGGAATTACCGCCATGGAAAAGAAGGGAAATGTCTACTATGACGTGAACTGGTCGCCGCTTGCCAAGGCGGATCGTTATGAAATTAACTCTAAGGTTCCGTCGGTTGCCGGCGTTTTTGAAGTTTACTGGATGGATGAAAACAAGCGTCTGCGGATGTTTTTTGTCGGGCAGACAAATTACGGCGGGTTGAGGAGCGAATTGCGCCGGATTACCGACCCCGAATTGTGCGTTAATGATGAAAAAGCAAAAAAAATTCTCGAAGAAAAAGAAATATGGTATCGTTACGCTCCGACCGGTTCGGCAAAGGTTATGGCGGACGTTATCTGGTTTTTTATGCAAAACTATTTTCCAGAAAATACCGCTGTAACACATTCAGGGCGTTATGATAACATTTTTGTGAAAGAATCCGAACCGGACAAATTGGTTTGGGTTCCGTGAGATTTCGGCGAAACGATTGGAGGTTTCCCCCTTGATTGAGTATATTGTCCCCACAAATATTGACGACAGAGTAATAAAAAAAGCGGCGCGGATGCTTGAGAACGGCGCGCTTGTCGCTCTCCCTACGGACACAAGCTGGAGTATCGTCTGTTCAATTAAATCGCCGACGGCTATCAAAAAACTCAGACAGCTTTCCGGCGAAAGGGACGAGCGGCACTTTACCCTTCTTTGTTCAAACATTTCTCAATTTGTCGAAGCGTGCAATTTGGATAACACACGCTTTCGGCTGATAAAACGACTTTCACCCGGACCCTATGTTTTCATTTTAAGCACACTGCCCGGAATGGAAAAATTACTGGATATTAGCCGCCATGAAGCCGGTATTCGCATCCCCGACAATCCAATCCCCATCAGCCTGATTAAAACGCTGGGACACCCGCTTTATTCAATAACCGCGAAACGAAGCATGACAGGCGTAGAATGGGAATCATTCAGCGACGAGGAAATTGACACCGAACTGCCGCCCATTCCTGAAGATGAGCTTTTTGAAAGCGGATGGGAGATTGAGGGCATTAACGAAGTAGAATTGATTCTGGACAGCGGGGAGGAACGGGAGCGTATTTTTTCCACGATACTGGATATGTGCGGAGATGAAATTAAATTACTGCGAAAAGGAGCCGGTCCCTGGCCTGTATAGTTGTGATATACTGAAAATTAACAAATGAATAAAAAGAAGTGGATTAAATTTTTTTTCAGAAGAAGGGGTCTGGTTATTCTTACCCTTCTTGTTCAGATTGCCCTGATCTTTTTCCTGTTGGCAGGGGCGGGAAAATATTTAAATTACTCATATACGGTTCTCAATATTTTAAGCATTATCGTCTGCGTACATGTGCTGAACAGGCATGAAAAAGCCGGTTATAAACTCACGTGGATTTTTATCATTTTGCTTTTTCCGTTTTTCGGCGGAATTATGTATATCCTGTTTTATTCATGGTCTAACCCAAAAGCGCTGTGCAAGGCGCTCGACCGCAATATACAGGACAGCCGTGAGGCTTTTAAAATGTCGGGTAACAGGCTTATGGAATTAATTGCTATTTACCCGGAATTCATAACTCACGCGCAGTACCTTCAGGATTACGCCGGCTTTCCTGTTTACGCGAACACCAGGCAGGTATTTCTGGATTCGGGAGAGGCTTTTCATAAAAAAGTGCTGGAAGAACTTGAAAAAGCGCGTCATTACATATTTCTTGAATTTTTTATACTGAAAGAAGGGTACATGCTCAATTCCATAATAGAAATACTGGAAAGAAAAGCCGACGAAGGTCTTGATGTTCGCATAATGTACGACGACCTTGGCTGTTTTTTTACACTGCCGCCTGATTTTCATCAAAGATTAACACAAAAAGGAATAAAAGTTTTTGTTTTTAACCCGTTCAGACCTATTGTTACGTCATTGCAGAACAACCGCGATCACCGTAAAATTATTTCGATAGACGGCAGGGTCGCTTTTACCGGCGGTCTTAACCTTGCAGATGAATACATCAACATTGTCGAACGGTTCGGTCACTGGAAAGATTCGGCGATAATGATTGAAGGAGACGGCGCATGGTCACTAACGCTGATATTTCTGCAAATGTGGAATCTAAGCAACAGTGAAAAAGATGATTACCAGTCCATGTATCCTTGGAAAGACATCGCCATTGAACACGCATCCAGAGGCGTTGCTGAAGGCACTGAATCATGGGGCTTTGTGCAACCGTACGCCGACAGTCCCGTTGGTGAAGAAAATGTCGGGGAACACGTTTATATCCAAATTATCAATCAGGCGAAAAAGTACATTTACATCAACACACCATATCTGATTGTAGACGACAATATCCTTTCCGCTTTAACGCTTGCCGCAAAAAGCGGCGTTGATGTCCGCATAATCACGCCGCACCGCTGGGACAAGCGGATAGTGGCGATTACGTCCCGTTCATATTACCGCAGGCTCATCAAGGCAGGCGTGAAAGTTTACGAATATACATCCGGCTTTAACCACGGAAAATCATTTGTCTCCGATGATAAAATAGCCACAGTAGGAACCACCAATCTTGATTTCCGCAGTCTTTACCTTCACTTTGAATGCGGCGTACTGATTTACGCAAGCGAAACCATAGCCGCGATTAAAGAAGATTTCCTGAAAATGCTGCCCGTCTCACAGGAAGTTACGCTCAAACAATGTGCAAATAACGCTTTTCAGCGGATCATTCCCGATATACTGCGAATCTTCGCGCCTTTGATGTGAGCGTTACATACTTACTGCTACAGCCGCCGCAGTAGTCTGTGTAATCCTGCCTCCGCCGCAACCGCATGACGATCTTGTTGAGAAATACACGATAACAACAGCAGCCACTATCACAACAACTGCTCCAGCAATAATAAAAATCCATTTCTTTTTCATATATCTTTCCTCTAGCAGTAGTTTATTCTGATTTTCGGGAATTTGTCAATAGCTATTTTACCAATCTACCCAAAAAGCTCCATCTGCATTTCTGCGTCATCGTGCGACGCGCCGCCTTTGCGCGTAACAAAAAAACCAGCATCCCACTTTGCCGCAGACGCGATTGAACGGACAAGCGGAAACACCTGAGACTCAACGTAGTGATCATAATCAAGCTTGCCGTGGGGAAGGGCTGTCGGCTCTGGTCCGTTCTCCGTCCACAGATACTCCACCGTACCGCGCCGTTTTTTCCAGCCGAGTGCGCGCGCCGCTTTTACCTGCGGCGGCGTTGATGAAGTGTAAGTTTCGGGGTAACGAGTCAGGCGTTTGCGGTAGACAAGTTCATTGTCAAGAGCGCCGCTTCGCAGTTCGCAAACTGTCTGCCCTACCCTTTCGCGGAATTCATCTTCAGTACAGCCTGAAAAAACAAGTTCCAATAATTCAAGCTGAAGGCGGCGCGCAAGGGGCGTGGCGTCACTGCGGACTGCTTCCATGCCTTTAACTTCCACAACGGCGCTTCCGTCCGGCTGTAATAAATAGCCGCCGTAACCTTTCGCCCTGCCCCTGCTTTCCCTAACCGTTCCCGATTCATCGGTATCGCCTGAATCTTCACCGGCGTGAAAATTTCTTATGGGCGGAATTATAAAACGGCGGTAAGCCTTTTCAAAACGAAGTTCAATGAAGGATTCAAGATCGTACTCTTTTTTTACTGTTTCAGCGATGAGCAGGTTGATTTCTTTCGCAAGCCGCGCACAACAACTCTCAAATTCAGCTAACGCCGCGCTGTCCTGCAGACCTGTTTCCACAAAAAGGGAATCCGTGTCGCCGTAAAGAACGCGCAAACCTCGGGAATTAAACCAGTCCTTTGAAAAAAGCAGCCACTTGCGCGCAAAGGAAGTAATAGCCCCCGCAAGTTTGGTCTTTCCGTAGCGGCAGGCAGAAGTGCCAAGAACGCCGTAAAAACTGTTCATCAGTATCTTGTACACCTGCGCCGCTATTTCGTCTCCGTTTTCCAGCGCAAGACGGCGTGTGGCGAAATATTCCGCAATCAGGGCGGGAAGCAGACCCGGTTTTCGTGAAAAGACAGCTCCGTTAGGCGCAACTATTGTCTGTTCGTCCTGCTTTCCCCTGCTTTTTCCCGCCCTTGCGTGGGAAAACGGGTCGATGTTAAAAGTACGCATAATTGTAGGGTACAGACTGCGAAAATCAAAAACCGCCACATTATTAAAAAGTCCCGGCTCAGGATCGAGCACTGTTCCGCCTGCCGCTCCCGACACGTCCGCAATATCAGGCGGCGGCGGGGCAATCCCGTTCCGCCTGAGCTGCATTCCGTAAATGCGCTCAAAACTCACTACGCTTGTCCACGCCTTGTCCAGCGAAACCCCGGTCAGCGACGCGCGTTCCAGCGTCAGGCGGAAAAGACCCGTTTTGGCTAAAATCATCAGTACCAGTTGCGCGTCACGCAGGCAGTATTCTCCAAAAAGGACGGGGGTTTGCGCGTAAAGACGGTCAAGGGCGGCGATTTTTTCATCTCCGGTTTCATGAACTGTCTTTCCTTCACCTAACACTCTTTGCGCGACATCTTCAAGCGAAAAACTCATTCCCGCCGTTCTGCTCTGTACTCCGGCGCGCATAACGCGCAGTGCGTCTAACACCTGCCTGCCGGGAACAATAGCCGCCGAAGAACGCCTGTGCCAATAGCTTCCCCCGTCATCGTCTCCCGGAAAAAATTTCGCGCTGTCATGCGATCTTCCAAGCGTAAACCTCAAACCCAGTCTTTCAAAACGTTCGGCAAGATGGGGAAAATCGAAATCCAGAAAATTCCACCCGGTAAGAACATCGGGGTCTATCGCGCTAATATCTTCGTTAAAAGCGGAAAGCATGGACTTTTCATCGTTGTGAAAAATTAGGACGCCGTCCTCTTTTCCACGTTCCACATTTCCCGCTCCCGATAAAACTCTTACTTTGCCGCAGATTTCGCTATCAATAATTTTGCCAGACGTGGCGTCAACCCACGCGGCGCTCACCGCGCGAATAACGCCGGAAGATACATCTGTTTCAATGTCTACCGAAGCGAGTCGCAGAGGTATTGGCACGGCTTGTTCAAGCGCGGAAATTTCGGGATTACGGATAATAACGGCGACTCTTTTTCCCGGCTGGACGCTTCCCTTTATACATACATAACCGCGTATTTGTTTTTCGATTAAGAAAAGGTCGGCGGGTTTTATACCCGCATCGGGGCTTGAGATATGAGCGCCTTCCAGCGCGGCGGCGGCGCGGTAACGGCTTGAATAATCAAAAAATTTCAGGCAGAGCAATTTTTCCGCGCCGGAAAACGATTCCAGCGCGGCGGTTTCCTCAAATTTTAACGCGCCGAGCAACGGCAGAGCGCGGGAGCGGGCGCTTTCATAAATATGAATGTAAGGTCGCCAGTTTTCTTCGACAGCGGCAAAAGAACGTCCGTCCGCAAGGCGTCCCAGCAAATAGAGCCGGTTTCGCCTGTTATCAAGGTAGGCATGCACCAAAAAAGCGAAAAAAACGTCTTTCCTCTCATTTATCATTTTTTAATTTTACACTATATTTCTAAATATGGCTGACTTGTTTGATTATTTAACATGGAGAAGCGACCTTGACTTTCATCAGGCTCCGTTCAACCCCGTGGATAATGTAATTTTTTCCCAGATTTCATATCTGCCAATGGACGGCATTGTTCCCGGTCAAGATGATAATGGCGAAATCAGCGTCCGGCTTGCGGCGGAAATTCTCAATAGAAATTTTCAGGATAAAAAAATATCAAAATCTTCATTTATTTTCAAAGAAGACCCGGCGTTTATTGAGGCTCTTTGTTCATCAAACCGTTTTGGAAATTGCCGGCTTTCCGGTTATGTCAACCATATTGATACCCATCGCGAGGTTCAATTTTCCGCAGTCTGCATAAGCATAGACGATGATTCCTGCTATGTAGCGTTTCGCGGAACGGACTTTACCCTTGTTGGATGGAAAGAAGATTTTAATATGAGTTTTAAGGATGTAATTCCGTCCCAGCTTGAAGCAGTTGATTATATGGAAAAAATGTCTTCAAGAATTAAATGTCCTCTGCGTCTTGGCGGTCATTCAAAGGGGGGAAATTTGGCGGTTTACGCGGCTGCCAATTGCCAAAAAAAGATTCAAGATCGCATAACGGAAATTTATACAAATGATTCGCCAGGCTTTAATGAAAAATTTATAAATAGCGAAGGGTTCATGTCTGTTAGGGATCGCATTCGCTCGTTTATACCGCAGTCTTCGGTTGTAGGCATGCTTCTGGATCATGGATACGATGATTTGGTAATAAAAAGCTCCCAATTCGGTCTTTTACAGCATGTTCTCTATTCATGGGAAATTACGCATAACAACTTGGTGTATGTCGATAATGTTGATACGAGCAGCCGTTATGTGGATAAAACCTTAAAAGAATGGATTGGTAATCTTGATTATAAACACCGTGAACAATTTTTGAACGCTTTTTTTTCAATTTTAAACGCGTCCGGAGCAAAGTCTTTTACGGAGATTGAAAAGTCATGGTTCAAAGCGATGGGACTCATGTTAAAATCTCTTGGCAACACTGATGAATCTACCAAATTCCTGATCAAAAAAGCCCTGGGAGAATTGTTCAACTCCGCCATGCGGAATTTAAATACTCTTTTTAAGCTGGATAATAAAAAGAAAAAACAGAAGATGCTAAAAGGCGATGTGTGGGAGCGTTGAATTGAACACCAAACCGATTTCGACTACGGCGTCGGAAATACCTGTAACTCTAACCAATCTCGACTGGAACAACAAGCGGCTTTTCAGCCTTCTGTGGCCGTTGATTGTAGAGCAGATACTTGTCGTAACAATGGGAATTGTAGATATGGTTATGGTAAGTTCCGTGGGCGAACACGCAGTCTCCGGCGTTTCACTTGTTGACATCGTCAACTTTCTTATTATTACCGCGTTTAACGCTATAGCAACCGGCGGCTCTGTAGTGGCAAGCCAGTACATCGGGCGCAAGGACGAGAAGAACGCCTGCTGCGCCGCAAGACAGCTTGTTTACATAGGCGTTATTATTTCCGTTGTTTTAATGATATTTACCATGTGCCTGTGCCGTTTAATACTCAAAGCGATTTTCGGAAATATCGCAGACGATGTAATGCAGGCGGCGCAAATTTATTTTTTAATAACCGCGCTTTCGTATCCTTTTCTGGCGCTGTACACTTCCACTTCCGCTTTGTTTCGAAGCATGGGGAATTCAAATATTACAATGAGAGTAGCGTTACTGGTAAATATTCTCCACGTTGGAGGAAACGTCCTTTTTATTTACGTAATGGGGCTTGGCGTCGGAGGCGCGGCGCTTTCAACATTAATCGGGCGGATTATTGCTGCGGTTTTGCTAACCTATCTTCTGATGCGGGACAAAACAAGAATCATCAATCTGATTGGGATAAAAAATATCAAATTGGAATTTGATATGATTAAACGTATTCTTAACATCGGAATCCCAAGCGGACTGGAAGCTTCTATGTTCCAAATCGGGAAAATTTTGATTACCAGAATTTTTACTTCATTCGGAACTATCGCCATTGCAGCTAACGCGGTATCTTCAACGATCAATTCCATGGCTTTTATGCCGGGGAACGGTTTTGGCATGGGTCTTTTAATCATTGTCGGGCAGTGTATAGGCGCGGGAGATTATCTTGCGGCAAAACGGTACACAAAGAAAATATTAATCTATTCCTATGCTACCTATTTTTTAATAAATATAAATATTCTCATTTTTATGAATCCAATAATCAATATTTTCAATTTATCCGAAGAAGCGCATAAAATGTGCGTAACATTTTTAAGGATTCACTGCGTTACATCAACATTATTCTGGTGTACGTCCTTTGTGCTTCCCAATGCGCTGAAAGCAGCGGGGGACGCCAATTATGTCATGATTGTCGCTGCCTGTACAATGTGGATTGTAAGGGTATGCTTTTCCTACCTTCTGGCTTTCCCGCTGGGCTTTGGACCTGTGGCGGTCTGGCTTGGAATGGGCATGGATTTTATTTTCAGGGGATTCTTTTTTGTCAGACGCTGGCTTAGCAACAAGTGGATTAAAAAGAAAGTAATATAAAACATTTCAGTAATTGCAAAAATCTGATATAATGTTTCCATGAGAATTGTATCGTGGAATGTAAACGGAATCCGCGCGATAGAAAAACGCGGCTTTGTTGACTGGCTTGTAAAAGACAACCCGGACGTGCTGTGCCTGAATGAAACTAAAGCGGAACCGGGACAGCTTTCGCCGGAACTTTTAGAGCCGCCTGTTAAGGGAAAGCCCTACCTTTCCTTTTGGGCGAGTTCAAAAAAGAAGGGCTATTCCGGCGTGGCAATTTACACAAAAGAAAAACCAGATGACGTTCATTTTATGGGAAAGGCTGAATTTGACGATGAGGGGCGCGTCCTTATCGCGGAGTACAAAAAATTTTCCCTAATTGCCGCGTATTTTCCCAATTCGCAGGATGAGCGCAGGCGGCTTGATTACAAGCTCGCTTTCAATGACGCGATGTTGAAACTCTGCAATTCGCTGGTGAAAAAAGACAGGCGCTTTTTGCTGTGCGGCGATTACAATGTCGCGCACACGCCAATCGACATAGCGCGCCCAAAGGCAAATGAAAACAGTCCCGGCTATCTGCCCGAAGAGCGCGCGTGGATGGACAAATTTACCGCGGTGGGTCATGTTGACACCTTCCGTCATTTTCATCCTGGTGAACCGAATCATTATACATGGTGGTCTTACATGGGGAACGCGCGCGCAAGAAACGTCGGGTGGAGACTCGACTACCACTGCGTGGACAAAAATTTCATGTCCAGTGTAAAATCATCAATTATCAGACCGGAAGTTGAAGGTTCGGATCATTGCCCTGTGGAGATAATTTTAAATCTATGAGAATTAAATACAACGCGCCGACAGTGCTGTCTTTCACTTTGTTATGTGCATTTGTGCTGTTATTGTCGCAGAATTTTTTCCCAACTCTTACGGAAAACTGGTTTATGGTTCCGGGAAGGGGAGATTTTCGCGCGGGCAGTTTCAGAAACTGGGTTACTATCCTTACCCACGTCATAGGACACGCCAACTGGTCTCACTTAATCAGCAACTTTACATTGATACTCCTGATAGGTCCCATGCTGGAAGAAAATTACGGTTCCGTTGAACTGCTTGTAATGATAGTTATTACCGCGCTTGTAACCGGCATCCTCAACATTCTTTTTTTTAGAAGCTCTCTCATGGGCGCATCCGGCGTAGTGTTCATGATGATTCTTTTGTCATCGTTTACAAATTTTTCTCGCGGCGAAATTCCGCTTACATTTATTTTAGTTTTGGTTTTATACATGGGAGTACAGTTTGTAAATTCATTACAGACAGATAATATTTCCCAATTTGCGCATATCATTGGCGGTTTATGCGGCAGTTTTTTTGGTTTTTTACATTCAGAAAAAAGAGGTAATATATGAGAAAAGAATTTCTCCAGTTTGATGTGGTGCGCGATAACGCGCTGAAACTCGCGCACCGGATTTACAGCGAAGGATTCATTCCCGATGTAATCTATGTATCCCTGCGCGGCGGAGCCTATCTTGGCAATATTATCAGCGAGTATTTTAAAATTGTTCACACGGGAGCGCGCCCTGTTTACTATGCCGCCGTGGTCGCCCGCTCATACACAAATGTCGGGAAAGCCCAAAAAATCAAAGTTGACGGTTGGACATATTCGCCGGAATATCTGCGCGTGGGAGACAAGGTACTGCTGATAGACGACATTTTTGATTCGGGCAACACGATTAACCACCTTGCGAAGATTATTCTTGATAAAGGAATTCCACGCAATGATCTGAAAATCGCTGTTCACGATTACAAATATTTTTTCGATAAGCGTGAACAACACGTCATTCAGCCGGATTACTGGTGCCGAAAGCATGACGTGTCAATTCATGATGAAGGTTACTGGATTCACTACATGAGCCATGAATTAACGGGGCTTACGGAAAAAGAACTGGAAGAAAATTATTATTCCCGCGATCCCGGTCTGAAAGAAGCCATGAACGTAATTACGGGAAACGGCTGATGATCTGCGGCATTGACGAAGCGGGACGGGGTCCGCTGGCGGGACCTGTCTGCGCCGCCGCGGTTATTTTGCCTGACAATTTTCCCCTTGATCTGCTGAACGATTCCAAAAAACTCACAGCCGCCCGCCGTGATGAAGCGCGGCGCATAATCTGCACAGAGGCGCTTGCGTGGGGCGTAGGCTGGGCGTCGCACACGGAAATTGACGAAATTAACATTTTACAGGCAAGCCTTCTCGCGATGAAGCGCGCTTTTGTAGAAATGTTAAAGCGCATTACATTCCCGTTAGGCGATGATTTTTCCGTCATTGTAGACGGCAATAAAACTCCCAACATTGACGCCCCCTGTACCGCTGTGGTAAAAGCGGACGCAAAAATCCACGAAGTGATGGCGGCTTCGATCCTTGCCAAAACCGCGCGCGACCGTTACATGGACTACATGGCTTGTCTTTATCCGCAGTACGGCTACGCAAAGCACAAGGGTTACCCCACAAAGGCGCACAGGGAGTTGGTTTTGAAGTACGGACATTCGCCTATTCAGCGGGTGAGTTTCACTGTTAGGTGAAGCCCCTACCTCTCACTCTTCCTCACCACTACCCTATTGCCGCCCTTAAATCCGCGATCAGGTTTACTGCGATCAGTTCTGTTTCCTTTCGCCCCGCGATCACTGCGATCGCCGCGCTCAGGTCATCCTCCATGCTTTGCGCCCCTATCGCCTCGTCCAGATTTTTCTGCGCGTCCAAACTTTTCTCCGCGTTCAAATTTTCCTTTTCGCTCAAACCTTTCCCCACGCCCGAACTTTTCTCCAC
>JAISSH010000072.1 GCA_031273265.1 Treponema sp. | reverse complement strand
TCATCTCTTTATAGAGGTCGGCTCCCTCGCGGGAACGCTCGCCGACGCCTGAAAACACCGAATAGCCGGAATGTTCTGTCGCTATGTTGCGAATCAGTTCCATGATGATTACGGTTTTTCCTACGCCCGCTCCGCCGAAGAGGCCGATCTTGCCGCCCTTCGCGTAAGGCGCGATTAGGTCAACTACTTTTATTCCCGTTTCAAGAACCTGAGTCGCCGGTTGCTGCTCGTCAAAGCCCGGCGCGGCGCGGTGAATTGAATCGTACTGGGCGGCGCTGAACGCTCCCTTGTCGTCAATCGGGTCGCCCGTTACGCTGAACATACGCCCAAGCACTTCCTTACCGACCGGCACGCTGATAGCGCGTCCTGTGTCATCAACTTCAAGCCCGCGTGACATCCCTTCCGTGGCGGACATCGCGACGCAGCGCACGCGGTTGTCGCCGATATGCTGAAGTACTTCCATGACAATTGTCCTGTTAGCCGCTTTTACTTTCAGCGCGTTCAGAATATTAGGCGTCTGTCCCTGTTCAAAACGGACATCCACAACCGGACCGATTATTTGGGTAATGTTTCCTTTGTTCGCCATACTTAACCTCTATTTGGTGCGGCTATAGCCGCACATTATAATCGAACATGAAACGAAGTTTCATGCCTTCTCTCCTTATTTATCTGCTAACGCAGAGGAACCGCCTACAATTTCCGACATTTCCTGTGTAATGCCCGCCTGACGCGCGCGGTTGTAACTTATCCGCAGATCTCCGAGCATATCCTCAGCGCTTTTTGAAGCCTCGTCCATCGCGGTCATTCGGGCGCTTTGCTCACTCGCGTAAGCTTCAACCATCGCGCCGTAAATCACGCCCTTTATGTACTGGGGAACCAGCGCGTCAAAAACCGCTCCCGCAGACGGCATAAATTCAAACTTCAAGTCCACCCTTTTTGCATCGCCTATTTCATAAAGTTCGCTTTGAATTTTTTCCTTTATAACCGGAATAATCTGATGTTCCACAGGCAGCATTTTGACCGCGTTGAACATATGCGTATACACGACATGAATTTCATCAAGAACCCCCCAAAGGTACTGTGAGACTACATATTCGGAAATTTCTCCGGCATGTTCCACTGTGGGTACCTGTGAACGGAAAGAAAAATTTTCAAGAATGACATGCGGCGTATGAACGAAATAGCGGTAACCGATTGCGCCGATAAGTATCAGCAGAGGGTTTTGCATTTTTGAACAAAGTTCGTTTACATGACGGAAAACATTCGCGTTATAGCCGCCGGCAAGCCCCTTGTCGCTGGTTATGACAATTATCGCCGAGTGCGGTTTTTTTGACGCGTCGTTTGCGATATCGTCGTGCCTGTGGAAAAATTCGCTCTGAATGTTTGTCTCGCTGGAAAGAACGTCATACATTGATTTTTGAATTCGCTTGAAATACGGAACTGTGTCTTCCAACATTCTCCGCCCCTTGCGCAGTTTCGAGGTGGAGATAAGTTTCATTGCTTTTGTTACCTGCAATGTCTGTTCGATAGCCCGCATCCGCAGGCGCACATCCCGTAAATTAGCCATTTATTTTTTTGGTCCTTTGAAAGCATCAACTGTTGCGCGCAATTCGCTTTCCTGATCCGCACTAACAACGCCCGTTTCCGCGATTTTCTTCATCAATTCCGCCTTCTGCAATTTAAGGTGCGACAGAAAATCTTTCATAAACGTTTGAATTTTTTCAACCTTTATATCCATGAGATAACCGTTTACCGCAAGGAACAGAATCGCGATCTGCTCTTCCAGCGGATAGGGCGCAAACTGCGGTTGTTTCAGAACTTCCATCAACCGTTCGCCTTGAGCGAGTTTGTCCTGCGTCGCCTTGTCCAAATCACTGCCGAACTGCGCGAACGCCGCCATTTCGCGGTACTGAGCGAGGTCGAGTCTTATGCGCCCAGAAATTTTCTTCATCGCCTTTGTCTGCGCTGCTCCACCGACGCGGCTTACCGAAAGACCGACGTCAATCGCCGGGCGGAAACCGGAGTTAAACAATTCTGAATCGAGGAAGATCTGTCCGTCTGTAATTGAAATTACGTTGGTGGGAATGTAAGACGAAATGTCTCCAGCCTGGGTCTCAACAATGGGAAGCGCGGTGATTGAACCGCCGCCGCGCGTTTCGGAAAGTTTTGCCGCGCGTTCCAGCAAGCGCGAGTGAAGGTAAAATACGTCGCCGGGGAAAGCTTCGCGCCCCGGAGGACGGCGTAACAGCAAACTGATCGCGCGGTAAGCGACCGCGTGTTTTGAAAGATCGTCGTAAACGACAAGCACGTCTTTTCCCTGATGCATAAAATGTTCCGCCATAGCGACCGCCGAGTAAGGCGCGATATATTGAAGAGCCGCCGAATCGGAAGCCGACGCCAGTACCACAAAGGTGTAGTCCATCGCGCCGAACTTCTCAAGATTTTTTATAATCGCCGCAACAGAAGACGACTTTTGCCCTATAGCGCAGTAAACGCAGATAACGTTTTTCCCTTTCTGGTTAATTATCGTGTCGATGGCGATTGCCGTTTTTCCGGTTTGGCGGTCGCCGATTATCAGCTCGCGCTGACCGCGCCCGATTGGGATCATCGCGTCTACGGAAATGCTTCCGGTTTGAAGCGGAGTGTCTACGCTTCCGCGGTCGATTACAGGCGCGGCGGGAGACTCCATAGGCATATAACTTTCGGTAGTTACCGGACCCTTGCCGTCTACGGCTTCACCTAACGGATTTACAACCCTGCCGAAAAGCGCGTTGCCCGTAGGAACGGACACAACTTTGCCGGTTCCTTTCACTTCTTCGCCGTCCCTGACCAGAGACTCGCCTTTCAGAATTACGCAGCCGGCGTTTTCATCCTCAAGGTTGAGTACGATTCCTGCCGCGCCCGAAGCAAATTCAACCAGCTCGCCGTAAACCGCGTTATTAAGACCGTAGACGGTGGCGACAGAATCGCCTACCTGAACAACAAAACCCGAACTGCCGGACGAGGCGCTGCCTTTCCAGTTTTCGATCCGCTCCCGTAAAACTCTGGTTAAGTCATCATAATTCGCCATTGCTAACCTCTATTTTGTGCGGCTTCGCCAATTTTGTTGGCACACCGCATATTATAATCGAACATGAAACAAAGTTTCATACCGCCCCCTTTATCAAGTCCGCTTTCATCGCTTCCACCTGTCCCTTGAGAGTTGCATCAACATAAAACCCGCCTATCCTCAACAGGAAACCTGCAAGCAGTTCCGGTTTTACGTTTGTTTTCATTTTAACTTCCGACGCGCCGGTCTTTTCCTTGATCATCTGCGCCAGCTCTTTTTCAAAACCGCTGTCGAGGGGAGAGGCTGTCTCAAGGGAAAAATCGAGAAAGCCCTTTTGCTCGTCCAGCTTCTGTTCGATTCTCTGCAAAAGAGAATCGATGTATTTGAAACATCTTTTTTCAACTAACAGACAGAGGAAGCGGATCGCGTATTCAACAATGGGAGGAATTTCCGTTTTGCTTGCCGCGGCGCTCTCCCTCAGCATTTTTTCAAGCTCCGCCGCCGCGCTGTGTCCCACGAAAACTCCGTGAATGGACTTAACAGGCACGGAAAGCGCCTTGAGGCACAGGAACGCGCCCTCCGCGTTTTCGCCCGAAACAGCCATAAACGCCGCCGTCCATCGAGTTGCGTGAAACATTTAGCCGCTTCCTTTTTTTGCCGCGAGTTCATCGAGGAGCATGTTCACATAACGGCGGTTGTCGTCGCTGGAAAAGTCCTTGGCGACAAGTTTTGCCGATGCCGCTATCACAAGAGCGGCTGCTTCAAGCCTGAACTTCGCCAGCGCTGCCTGATATTCCGCATCAAGCTGTTTACGCGTTGCGGCGACGATGTTAGCCGCTTCCTTCTTCCCTTCGGCAACGATCATATCCGACTGACGCTCGGCATTTTCACGCATATTTTTCAAAATTTTCTGCGCTTCGGCATCGGCGTTTTTCAGCTTTTCCTCGTAATCGGCAAGCAGAGCTTTTGCCTGAGCCCTGTCCTTCTCCGCCTGATCAATCGACTCCTGAACACGGTTTGCCCTGTCCGCCATGAATTTTGTTACCGGTTTGAACAATATCTTGCGCAGAATTAAAAACAGAACCGTGATATTGATAATGGTAATTATAAATGTGACGGAAAAATCAAGCATGATTCTTTATCCTAATTCAGTCTGCCGAACAGCATGAGCGAGACAACCAACCCGTAAATAGCGGTCGATTCCGCAAGCGCCACGCCGACAAAGAACATCGGCATAAACTTGCCGCTGGCCTCCGGCTGGCGCGCTATCGCCGTCAAAAGCCCCGATGTTGCAATGCCGATACCGACACCGGCTCCAATTCCGGTGATTACCGCAATACCCGCTCCGATTCCGAGCAAAACATTTAAATCCATTTTTTCCTCCTATTTACCCTTCTTATACTTCTTCAAGTTTTACTGCCTCTGAAATATAGATACAGGTTAAAAATACAAAAATTCCCGCCTGCAATACCCCGTCGAATATATCAAAATACAGCGCCATAACCGGCGGAAGAAAAATGGGGAGCAGTCCTTCGATAAGGTACATCATCACAAGACCGCCAAGCATATTCCCAAAAAGCCGCAGGGACAACGATAAAAGCCGTGTGCCGTAATCCATTATATTGAAAGGAAGCATAAAAGGAACGGGATAGAGTAGGCGTTTGAACCATCCGCCAAAACCCCGCGCCGCGAAACCGAAGATTATCGTCATCGAAATAGTAATTACCCCAAACGCCGCCGTTACGTTAATGTCCCTCGTCGGAGGTCTGATTAAAAAGGGCGGGGTAAACTCAAAGCCAAAAGCCTTTACCTCCACGGGGGAAAAAATCCCCATTAAATTGGCCAGAAGCAGAAAAAGGAACAGGGAACCCACATAGTGGCCGAGATATTTGGAAAAACGGCCAAACTGATTTTTGGCAAAATTGTTGAGGAATTCTACCCCCACCTCCAAAATCGCCTGCGACCCTGAGGGAACCTCTTTAAGCCTGCGGGTAAGAAGGAGGGACCCGATAATAATGATAGCCATTACCACCCATGAGACGATAACGGTTTCAGTAATGGGAATCTCAATATTGAATAGCGTGAAAGTGAAAATCGTTTTTATTTCCATCGCATTCATATACGTAATCCCTATTTAAAAAAGAAATCGTCCTTAAGATATTTTTTTAACAGCTTTTCGGAAACCTTATCTTTCTTGCTCATGTGCGTATAGGTGTCTTCAAGAAAACCCTTGGTCACGTAGAAACTGCCCAAAAGGAAGAATTCCGCAATCCTTGTGAGCGCGCCCATTGACTGGTACATCCGCATCGGGTTGTCCGGCGCGAACTCGGTCATCAGGAATTCAATAACCACGTTTTGAGAGATACTCAACGCGTAAATCACCTCGGAAATGGGAAAACCGCCGTGCAAACGCTCTTTTCCGACATTCACGAAAAAACCCCCGACAAGCGAGCGGTCAAGCCCCCGGTCCAATGTCCGCGACAGCAGAGAGAAACAGGGCCTGCTCTCATCGATCAACATTTCGTCGTCAAGCGTCTGGTAGTGCTTTAACTGCTCGGCGTTACGGATCTGATCCTTCCACCTGATGGCAAAATCGCGAGATTTCAGACTTAAAGAATCTATCAATATTCTGTCAATCATACCTATAGTTGAATTATACACTGTGGGCGAATTTTATTCAAGCGGGAATTGTGATTTTTATGGGGAAGCCGC
>JAISSH010000021.1 GCA_031273265.1 Treponema sp. | reverse complement strand
CTTTGAGTGACGGTATTGGTTTTCGCACAACTGCCGTTTTCCGCAGTGTGTGGAATGTTAAAGTGATCATCGGTTCGGGTATTATCGCGACAGTGCTTTCATCGTTTATGGCGTATTTTCCGACTCGCCGCGCGGTGAAAAATCCGATAACCGACAGCCTACGTTTTGAATAGGAGGAAAAAAATGTCGAACGAATACAGACAAGGCGGAACGGGAACATTGATCAAAATCGCCTACCGCAACATTTGGCGTAACATGAGGCGCACGCTCTTTTGTTTCGCGGCGGTAGGAATAGCGGTGTTCTTCATCGTAGTCTATTCGTCCATGATAGAGGGGATGATCAAAAGCATAAACGAATCTGTGCAGGTGTATGAACTTGGGCACGTAAGAGCGGTGTCGGCGCAGTACGAGGCGGAAAGCGAGTATATGCCGGTGCAGTACCCTGTCGCGGACGGCGCGAGTTGGAAAGAGCTTGCGGCTTCTATAAAGGAAATTCCCGAAGTGCGTGCAGTTATGCCGCGAATTGCGACAATGGCGACATTGCAGGAAAGCGTCGTCAAACACGCGACACTGTGGGGGCTGGACATCGAAGAAGAAATGTCAGCTAACAATTTTAACATGACTGAGCGCAGTGACGGCTTGCTTGAAGGGCGCTGGCCTACGCCGGGTTCAAACGAGTGTGCGATAGGGCGCGTCTTTGCGCACAAGTCGGGGCTATCTGTTGGCGACAGGATTCTTTTTAAGACAATATCCGCGCAATTTTCGGAAAAATTCTTAAATCCGCGAATTACAGGAATCTTCAACTTTGACTACATCAAGATTGACGAACAGTACATTATCATGGATATTGAACGGTTACAGCGTTTGCTGGTTCTTGGCGAAGGAACTCAGTCGCTTGTAATTTACGCCGATGACGCAAACAAAAGCGGCGCTATCACCGTCGTAGTGCGCGATCTTTTGGGAGACGGCAACATCGTTTCCGAGTGGAGCGACAATTACTGGGTCGCGATGATGAAAATGGTCGGTCCGATATACACCATTGTGTTTCTGGTGTTTCTGATCGTGGCAAGTTTCCTCATTATTAACACGGTGGTGATGATTATTCACGAGCGGATAAAAGAAATCGGAATGATGGGATGCCTTGGCATGACACGCGCCGAAATTGTAAAGGTGTTCTTTTTTGAATCAATTTTTATGGCGGCGTTCGGCGCGTTTGCCGGAGTAATTCTCGGCGCGATTGTTACCGGCATCGGGGCAAATTATCCGCTTCGCATGGGCGATATGTACGGCAACACTTTCAGCGAAATGCCGATGAGCAACGCGGTTTTTTTCGAATTCAGTCCCCTTATACTTTTGAAAGGGTGGCTCATGGGCGTTGTGGTTGCGTCGCTTTTTACGCTGATTCCGTCGTTAAAGAGTGCGTTTGTAGAGCCGGTTGAGGCTCTGCGCAGATAGGAGGTTTTTATGAACAAGATATTTTTTTTTTTTTTTTTATTTGCAATTATTTGCACATCGGCTTTTTCTCAAACACCAACCGCGTCAGAATTACTGCACCGTGTTGATAACAACGAGATTTACAGCACGATTGAGTACGAAGGCGAAATCATCAGTGAGTATCAAGGACGGCGTTATGTGAAAACACTGAAAGCGTGGGGCAGGGGCAATACGCACAGTTTTATCGAATTTACAAATGCCGAAGACAGGGGAACGAAGTACCTGCGCAGAGACGGCAGGCTTTATGTGTACTCGCCTGACACGGAAGAAGTAATGCTTATATCGGGACATATGTTAAAAGAATCGATGATGGGCTCCGATATGTCCTACGAGGACACGCTCAGTAACGACACTTTATCGAGTCGATACGATCCTGTTCTTTCAGGCTCCGAAGTATGGAATGGCAACAGCGGAAGCCGTGATGCGTGGGTCTTAGAACTTACGGCAAAGAAGAAAACCGAAAGCTACCCGAAACGCAAACTTTGGATCGACAAAGAAAACGGCGATCTTTTGCACTATGAACTTTACGCGCTTTCCGGCGTAAAGTTAAAAGAGTATACATTACTCAGGGTGGAAGTGATAGGCGGACGGCGTTTCCCTGTAGAGGGAGAGATGCGCGACTTAATGCGTAGGGACAGCAAAACTACCTTTGTTATGCGAAATGTTGTGCTGGATAGACCAATACCGGATTCGGTGTTTAGCCAGAGAAATTTGGAGAGGTGAAAAGAATTTAACCACGAACCAAACAAACCATCACGAACTTGTAATCTGACATCTTTTCATTGTTCGTGTTGGTTCGTGTCTGTTTGTGGTAAAATTTTGGCAACCTAATTTTATAGGAGTTAAACAGTGCGCACAGGTATAGTATATAAGTTATTTGTAATTGGTATGTTCACATTTTTCGCAGCCAGTGGCATATACGCTCAAATAACCGTTTCCGGCATACTAGACTCTTCTGTCTCTTTGCAGGCAGGCGCAGGGGACGCGCCGCCTTTTTCCTTCGGTTTTGAAGAATTTGCCAATATTCGATTTCAGTCGAAAATTAGGGACAGAGCAACAGTTTACGGCGCAGTAAATCTTTTTGCCGCCGCCGGAGATTATGCGGCTAACGCTGAGCTGTTGGCTGAGTCTGCCGCCGGTTCTCCAATCAACACAACGGCGTATATCGGCGGCGAAAACTTTATCGCCGCGATTGAACTTGAGCGTCTCTATTTCCGGCTGAACGGCGAACACATGGACTTTGACGGCGGACTTATGCGCCTTCCCTTCGGCTACGGTCAGGTGTGGGGGTCGTCTGATTTTCTCAACCCAAAAAATCCCCTAAAGCCTGATGCCCGACCGCGCGCCATTCTTGGAACAGCTCTTTTTTTGTATCCTGCGGAAGATTTAAAAATACTCACTTTTTACACCGCTCCCCGCGACGCTTTTTCGCAGGAAGGCAAAGGTTCGCGTGTCGGGCTTTCGCTTGACAAACACTGGGACGCGGTAAGCATTCAGCCTCTCTATTCTTTTGAAACGCCCAACGAAGGTTCTAAGTACGGAATTCACCGCGCCGGACTTTCTGTCAAAGCGGATGTCGAAGTGGGTCTTTTTATGGACGCGCTTTATACATACAACCACGAAGCAGGAACAGAGATTGACGGACTTTCTTTCAGCGTAGGCGCGGATTATTCTTTCTTTGACGGAAATTTGCTCGCGCTTGCGGAATATTTGTACAATGGCGAAACCTCGTCAACCGCGCTGAAGTACGGCGGTAGTTTTTCCAACAATCACTATTTGTATACTAGCCTTACATGGCGTTTCAATGACTTTACAAACATCAGCGCCGCGCTCATTTCCGCGTTTGACGATGTTTCTTTCACTCCGATAATTACTTTCAATCACGATTTGTTTCAAGGAGCGACATTGACGATTACCGCGCAGATTCCACTCGACCGCGATTTATTTTCAGGCGATGGCAATCGCGGCGAGTTGGGACCGCTACCGCCAAATTCGCCGATAGGTAGTTACTTCAACTTCACCGCGAGACTCAGGCTACGGTTTTAATAGCGAAACAAAAATTTTTCCCGTAAAAATAGGTTTCATTTTTTCCGATTGATGAAACCAATTTGATACCCCAATGTTAAATTAATATGAAAAGGTATTATACCTTCATGTATCCAACCAATAGGTCGTATTTCGGCATATAAAACACCGGGTCCGGCTTTGTGTCCTGCCCTTCCTCCGCCAAGAAACGCAATTGTTCCATCAAAAACATTTATTCCGACTCCCAGAAAAAGATCTATTTCAAATGAAGAAGGACGTATTGTTAATGTCGGCAATATGGAAATATTTGGACCCGCAAATCCATCTCCGCCAAAATCTAAAGCAATTCCAAATAAATCAAATGGATGTATCATGGCATAAATAGAAAATGCTAGAGGTATATCCAAATAATATTCATAGCCAGTTTTAAGCATTGCATCTCTATTAAGTTGTACAGAATAACCCACATTAAAACCGGCGTATAACCATTGGTATTTCCAAGCATCGGCAGGATTTATTTTTCCCAGTAAACCGGTTAAGGTGGGATCATATTTTATATTTATTGTCCTTGTACCGATTACTTCTGCGGTCTCTACAACAATTGCCTGAATCCGCATTCGGTACATATCGCGGTACTCGCTTATAGAACCGGAAAACAGAATCTGAGCGCCTATCATGCGTCCAATTCCCTGAGCGGTTTCATCGCTTACCGAACCCGACATATTAAAATTCAATTCGGATTGAAGCATTTCCAAACGGCTCCGTTCAACAACTCTCACCTTACCTGTATTGGCAAAAGCAACCGATAGCTCCTGAATGATAAACTCAGAAAGTTCTTTTTTTTCCGCTTCAAAGTTTGTAATCGCGACAGTCGATCCCGATTTTAAACTTGACGAGAAAAAGTCTACTGAATCAATAATTGCGTCATCCAGTACCATAGCTTGTTGTGCATACACAAAAGCCGCACAAAACAGTAAAAGCCCAAAAACAATTAACTTTTTCATTTTCTACTCCTGACTCCTTTTATTTGCGTATTATTACGTTTATAAACGTAATATGAGAACAATACAATGTAATTTTACATATTGTCAAGTATTTATTACGCTTTTTTAAGTAAATTTCTTTAATGGGATTTAAGGAAAATTTGAAGTCCGAACTGGCTTATTCGGGGATGCTTGTAAAGGAATTAGCCTCTCTTTCCGGGATAAACAAGCGTACAATAGATAACTATCTGAATACCCACAATTGCATCCCTTCTGCCGACGCGGCTGTCCGTATCGCGGCGGCTCTTGGAGTAACGGTGGAGTATCTTATTACCGGAAATGTACAGCAGGAGCGGGGGGCTTCTCAGCCTGTCCCCGACTCGCGAGTTATTCTTAAAAACCTTGAAGCGCTGAACAAGCGGGACAGAAAAATCGTGGTTAATTTGATAAAGTCCCTAAAAGATTTGGAAAATACAGAGAAAAAAGCGCGGTAATGACGGCAAATTATGCCTTACTTAATTCACTTCCAAACTGCTTGCGGTTTCTCTGTCGGTTTTGCGCCAGAATTGACTGCGCCCGATGCCGAGTCCAATCTCACCGCGCATTTCAAGGGTATCGGCGTGGAACTTTTTTCCGTCGGCGGCGCGAAATACCATCCTGCATTTGTACAGTTTTCCGTCCTCAGGATTGACAATATTGCCGCCGTGCCATTCGCCCGGCTTATCCGATTTAAGCCCGAAAATCCATGGGACTTCACCAACAACAAACATTTCTTTTATATTTCCGGGAATTGGAAAGCCGGGGTAGCTTTCCTTACACCAGCTTGCCGGCACGTTTCTGGCAACTTCCGCCGAGGACAAAAGGATGCCGTAGAGTCTGCCGCCTTCTTCGTATAGATGCCAGCCCCCGGTAACTTTTCCGGTTTTTTCGTCAACGCTTAACCAGTATCCCTCTACAGGGTCTGCGGCGAAACAAAAACCGCAAACGGTAAAAATAAGGAGCAATATTATGGATTTTTTCATTTTTTATCCCTCAAGCTATTTTACATCATTTTACCCTGTACTCAGACGACGCGCAAGAGGTATAATAGAATATGGAAATTTATGAGAAGAAATTTGGAATTCTTTCAAACGGAAAAAAAATAAAATTATTCACTCTCTGCGCGGGCGATTTAAAACTTTCGCTGACAAATTACGGCGCGGCATGGACAAGCCTGATCGTTCCGTCTCACAGAGGCGGCAGGGACGACGTTCTTTTGGGTTTTTCCGGGGTGGACGGTTATTTGAATAACGGTCAGTTTATTGGCGTAACGGTCGGGCGTTTTGCAAATCGCATAAAAGGCGCGGCTTTTTCCCTGAACGGCAATACATACCGCCTGACGGCAAACGACGGCAAAAATAATCTCCATTCAGGACCGCGCGGTTTTGACAAACTGTTGTGGAAAGCGGAAGCCTATGAAGAAAGCGACGGCGTTTATGTGCGCTTTGAACTTGAAAGCCCTGACGGAGACTGCGGTTTTCCGGGAAAGTTGAAAGCGACGGTTACTTATGGACTGACAAAATCAAATGAAATAATAGCCGATTATAAGGCGAATGTTGACAAACCATGTCCGGTGAATCTTACCAATCACGCGTATTTTAATTTGGCGGGAGAAGGGAAGGGGAGTATTCTTTTGCACGAGGTTATTCTTCATTGTTCGTCTTATGTTGAAGTTGACAGACGCGCAATTCCAACAGGACGGCTTGTTTCTGTTGACGGCGGCGCGTTTGATTTCAGAGCGCGCAAGCGCGTCGGCGCAAGTCTTGGCATACTTAAAAAAGGTTACGATCACTGTTTTGCCGTTGATGGAGAGCCGGGTAAACTGCGTCCATGCGCCGAAGTTTACGAGCCTGCTTCGGGAAGAACCATGAAAGTATTTACAACACAGCCCGGTGTTCAGTTTTATACGGGAAACCACCTTAACGATGTTGCCGGCAAGCAGGGCTCCCGTTATGTGAAACATTCGGGCTTTTGCCTGGAGACGCAACATTTTCCCGATGCGCCGAACCAGAGCGGCTTTCCTTCCTGCATTGCTGGGCCGGAAAATGATTACCGCGAAAAATCCGTGTTTTCGTTCAGTTGGTAGGCTCAATTAAGCATAGCCTTATCAGCCAGCATATCCCACCTGTTTTTCAGTTTATGAAGACTGGAATCCACCGCGCCTTTGGAAATGCCGATTACTTCCGCTACTTCCTTATTAGTCGCGTCCGTGCGTATTTTCATCATGCGTTCCCTCATTCTGTCCAGTCTCTGCCTGGCTTTTATCAAACGCCGTTTTAATTTTAAGTATGCTACTGTGCCTTCCTGAATATACCCAAGCCTTTTTTCATAAACAATGCACCTATAATACTGGCAATAGATTCTTTCCTTCATATTGTAAAGATTATCGTCTCTTTGCTTTCTCATTTTGCGGAGCTTATCAACCATTTCCCTTAATTGTTTGGCGTCAATTTCCGTATATTTTGCGACCCTGTTTATAAAATCATCTGAAACATAGTAATAGCATTTCAGAATCAGCGTTAAAATCTGCTTTGGATTTTTTCTTCCTTTGTGAGCTATCGCTATTTTTGACAGAATATTTTCGGTTATATCGTGAGAATAAACCTGTGCTTCTTCGTACACATACATATCGGGAACCTGTACGCTCCATGCCGAATATTCGGTAACGCTGTTGGTTATTTTTCTGACGCGGAACTCCCTTGCGGACGCGCGCAAAATTGAATTGATGTAAGCGTCAAATGACGCGCCTGTCTCCTGATATGAATCTATTGATGTGTGAAGACGCTGATAGAACCATGATAAAAAATCTTCGTAATCATCTTCTTTCCAATGGCTGATAGATGTTTTTTCTTTGTTTTTTGATAAGAATTGATAAACCATTCCTTCAAATTCGCCGCGTTCAATCAAACCTTTCGCATATTCAGAATACAATTTTGTTAAGTAATATATCCGCATGAATTACCTCTGTCTTGGGTATCGGTCTTGATACGAAACAAGATCAGAACATGCGACGCGAATTTAATTCTTTATGGTAACGGTAATATCGTATTTTCTACTACTGATTAACAAAAAACATTCTTAAATGATTCTAACATAATTTGCTTTACATCCGTAATGATTCCTTTTATAGTGAGTCCAGAGGCGTTCTTGTGTCCGCCTCCTCCAAGAGACGCCGCAATTTGTGACACGTCAATATTATCGGTAGACCTCAAACTCACAGTACAATTATCTACACGCTCTTGGCGGATTATAACTACGGCTTCTACTCCTTCGATTGATAACAGTAATTTATTTAAATTATCAGAGTCCCTGCCTTCTAAACCGTAAGTTTCAGTTTCTTCCAGAGTTTCGTGACCTATCACCAGTTTTCCGTCAAAAAAAGATTCTGTTCTGGAAAGAATTCGTCCAAGAAGGATCCTTGAATTTAAACTTTTGCCGCCGTTTATTATGCGATAGATATTTTTTGGACTTGCCCCATGACGCACCATTTTTGTTACGGCTTCAAAAACGTCAGGATTTTTATCGGTAAGGTGACGGAAAAATCCGGTATCCGTACATAGCCCGAAAAGAAGCAAGGTCGCTTCTTCGGCGGTAAGTTCAAGACCAAGCGCGGTTATCAGTTTTTCAATTAACAATGTGCAGGACGGCGAAGCCGCGTCAACATAAACAGGAGACTGCTTCGTAGACGGCGAATGGGTTACCGCCGCGTGATGATCAATTACCGCAAATGGAAATTTTCCGATTATGTCCTTAAGCTCGTCGCCTGTTCTATCAATTCCCGAACAATCAACAATTATAAATTTTGCGCCTGATAATTCCTCTTCCGTTGGAATATTGATAAACTTTTCGGCGTAAGTTTTAAGCTCTGTCCGTTTGAAAGGACCAGCGGAACATACGATTGCGGACTTTCCAAAACGAATAAGCGCGCTTTGCAGGGCAAGCTGGCTGCCCGCGCAATCTCCGTCCGGCTCTTTGTGCCCGACAATTATAAATTTTGAACCGTCTTTAATAAATTGGATAAGCTCTTCGGGAGGGGAATTTTCGCCTGACCGCTGTCCGGTACAGCCGGGTTTTAACTGGTCAGGCGAAGCGGATGCCGGTACTGTCTCTTTACAGCGCCTCATTAAAATTCAAGCTTTATCTCTTCCGAGTCTGAAAAGTATTTGCTTAAGTCGGCGGATTGGGGAAGGTTGCCCCATGTTTGATGTCCCTTGGCGGGATGTACATATAACCTGACGTGGCTGAATTTTCCGTCTCTGTAAAATACGGTCAAGGAAGGCCAGTTTCTTCCCGGAGGCATTTTCAGCATTTCCGCTTTGCTTGCGGCGTCCGTAAACCACTCATTGAGAATGCCGATAGTGCCAAGTTGAGTTGTATTTCTGCGGTATAGAATGATATAGCCCTTTGCTGACGGATATATTTTTTCTACCGGTACGTTAATATAGTACATATCAGACGTGTTGTATTTGGAGTCATTCTTCTCTTGGGCAAAAAGTGGTGAAATAACCGCTCCAATAATCAATACGATAATTAACTTCTTCATAATCAGCCTCCGATACAATAATTTTAATTGATAATCATGAAATATTCAATAGATTATTCAAGACACTGAGGCGTTCAGCGTCTTTCTTACCGCTCCCGGTCCGGCAAGCATTTGGGCGAAAAGCTCCTCAACCCGCTCTCCCAGCCCGATTTCGTACAAATTTACCCCGAAAAACGCGGAATTTGACAGAATTTGCTCCAGTTTGGCGTGAAATATTCCAGTCTGCCCCAAGTTTATGCCGGAAAGGGCGGTTTTCAGGGTCTCAAAATTGGGGTCGGGGCTTACCTCGAAAGGCTGACCCTTGTCGTCAATCCCGAGCAGGTAGCGAAGCCATCCGGCGAAAACAAGGGGGATAAGTTTGAGGTCGGCGCAATTTTTGCCTGTGCTTTTGTAGGCTTTTATGGTTTCGCCGAAGCGGATGGGTATTTTTAGGGACGAGTCCATCGCAATCCTTTGGGGAGCGTCCGGCATGAAGGGGTTGGGGAGGCGCACTTTTATCACCTGATCGATAAAGTCGCGCGGTTTGATGATGCCGGGGTCTGTTACAACCGGCAGTCCTTCGCGGTAGCCTACGCCCTCGATAAGTTTGACCAAATCGCCGTCCTTCATTTCCTCGCTGATCCGCGTGTAACCCAAAAGACAGCCGAAAACAGCGAGGCTTGTGTGCAGTGGATTAAGGCAGGTGCAGACCTTCATTTTTTCGACACGGTCAACGGTTTCCTTGTCCGTAAAAAGCACGCCCGCTTTTTCAAGAGCGGGTCTGCCATTGGGGAAGGCGTTTTCTATTACTAAATATTGGGTTTCTTCGGCGTTCACGAAAGGAGCGACGTAGGTGTTCTTGCTTGTAACCGTTCCCTGCATTTCTTCAAGACCGGATGAGACAAGCATATCGCGCACACTGTCGTCCGGGCGGGGGGTGATTTTGTCGATCATCGACCAGGGGAAAGAGAGGTTGCTTTTATCGCGCACATAAGCCAAAAAGCCAGCGTTTGCGACGCTGTTTTCCACCCAGCCCTTCGCGACCGATTCCATCGCGGCAAAGAGAATGTCCCCGTTATGCGAACAATTATCCATGCTGACCATCGCAAGCGGTAATGCGCCGCGAACATAGCGTTCATGAATGAGAGAGGCGATGCGTCCCAGACAACTTTTCGGAGCGGCGGGTCCTGTTTTAAGGTCTTCGGCTATGTCGGGAAGGAGCGCGCCGTCTCTGCCCTTCAAACTGTAGCCTTTTTCAGTAATGGTAAAACTTGCCATCTGCAGAGAGGGAGAGGCGAAAATTTCCCTTAGCGCGGAAAGTTCCCTATCCATTCGCAGAGCGCAGGCGACAGAAGCGACAACTTTTTTTTCTGTTGAGCCGTCGGATTTAAGCGTTACGAGGATCGTCAAATTATCGAAAGCGGTAAAAGATTTATCAATTATCTCCCCATCGTAGCCCTCGGCGACAACTACGCCTGTCGTTTCAATTCCGTCTTCAAGGAGCGTCTGCGCCATTGCCGCGGGAAAAGCGCGGAAAATATTCCCCGCCCCGAAATGCACCCACTTAGGCGCGGTTTTTGTCGCGGCGATCATTTTCTCGCGGTCAAAGCGGGGTAGGGCGATGCCCGCTTTTTCCCAAAAAGCGCTGTTTTTTAACGATTCGTTGTTAAGTTTCATGGTTTTCCTTCTGTTCATGGTACACCGGGTTTTGGGGTCTGTCTATTCCCGCGCAACGGAGTTTTCTAAAACGCGTAAAATTGTCCAATTTTCTTAAAAAACTACAATCGAATTTCCTTGCCCCATAACTACTGTTTTCTTAACTTTATTACTATAAGGAGAAAGAATTATGAAAGCTAATAATCAATCCAGTAAAGGTACAAGAGAAAAAATGAGGCTTATTTTTGACGGTAAAAGCCATCTGTTGGCACGGCTTTTATTTACGGCTTTGGCTTTTACGGCAATGGTTTTACTAAGCTACGTTTTTGTACACAATGTAGTACGTAAAAATTTATCACAGAACGCCGAGAACGTTTTTTCCCTTACTCAAATACAAGTTGAAAACGATCTTGTCAACCCAAAAATGTATTTATCGGGATTTTCACAAACGGTACGCACTTCGATAATACTCGGACTTGATAATGCCATATTAAAAGAATATTTTATGGATCTATCCCGCCATGTGCTTACGAGCAGCCGGAAGCTTATCGGTTTTGAAGGTCTTTCCGGTTATTTTGAAGATATGCCGGGGGGGCCCGTTTTTATAGAAACTTTCGACTGGGAACTCCCGAATGATTTCGAACCTTCACAGCGTCCGTGGTATAAAAACGCTTTAGCAGCGCACGGCGAAATAGCGGAAACCATAGCGTATAACGATATAATCAACAATGGCAATATTCTTATATATTCACTCGCTATCTATGATGACGATAAATTATTGGGCGTTGTCTGTATGCGTTTAAAAATTGACGATATGGGGGATAGAGTTGTCAATGCGGCTATTAACCGCGGCGGATGGGGAATGTTGATAAGCCCTGAATTTATTGTGCTTGCCCATCCAAACGAACCTTTTGTGGGTACTGACGCAAGAGACCCGACATTCCCCCCCCATATCTATGTGCCTCAAATGACGAGAGGGGAAAATGTTTCCGAAGGCATAATGAGGGATTACCACGGGGATAAATCGCTGGCGTTTTTCCGCAAGCTTTCAAACGGCTGGTACTTGGGGCTGGTAACGCCTGAACGTCCTTACTTTCAGAGCCTTATTACACTGGCTTATACATTGGGGATACTGGGCGCGCTTTCCGCGGCTGCGCTCATGATGATCTTAATCAGAATTGACATGGCAAGAAATAAATCCGACAGGGAAAGCAAATATAAGAGCGCATTCCTTGCCAACATGAGCCACGAAATTCGCACGCCCATGAACGCGATAATCGGCATGACTACCATAGGAAAGTCCGCAGACAACATTGAACGCAAGGATTATTGTTTTAACAAAATTGAGGATGCTTCCAACCACCTGTTAGGTGTAATCAACGATATCTTGGATATGTCAAAAATCGAAGCCAACAAGTTTGAACTGGTAAATGATGAATTTAATTTTGAAAAAATGCTCCAGCGGGTGGTGAATGTTGTCAATTTCCGTATAGATGAAAAACATCAAAAATTTACGGTACATATCGACAAAAACATACCTCGTTTCGTAGTGGGAGACGATCAACGGGTAGCGCAGGTCATCACCAATCTGCTGGGAAACGCGGTGAAATTCACGCCGGAAAATGGTTCTATCACCCTCAACGCGCGATTGTTAGAGGAAGAAGACGGTTATCATAACTTACAAATTGGCGTAACCGACACGGGCATTGGTTTAACGCCGGAACAGCAGTCGCGCATATTCATGTCCTTTGAACAGGCGGAATCCAGCACAACCCGCAAATACGGCGGGACAGGGCTTGGTCTTTCAATCTCAAAGAAAATTGTTGAGTTAATGGGCGGCAATATATGGGTGGAATCCGAACTCAATAAAGGCGCAACCTTTACATTCAACATTCGCGTAAAAAGCAGTTCGCGGATACACGAAGGGCTCTTGGATACAGATGTTAATTTAAGCAATGTCCGTATCATGGCGGTAGATGACGATAAAGATATCCTGAATCATTTTAGTGAAATCGTCGAAGGCTTCGGAGTAGGCTGTTGTGATACTGCCACGAGCGGGGAAGAAGCGCTGGGGATGGTAGTGCGCAACGGGGAGTACAACATTTATTTTGTCGATTGGAGAATGCCGGTAATGGACGGCATACAACTGGCGTCCAAATTAA
>JAISSH010000004.1 GCA_031273265.1 Treponema sp. | reverse complement strand
TCAGAGCAGATAACGGAAGTGCTTCCCAATGTTTCAACCGCCTGTAGTTTCCTGATGAGGGCGTTTTTGCTCACCATTTTTTTAACGCCGTTGATAAGCGTAAGCGTTACGATAAGCGCCAAAGTCTCGGGAACCGCCGCAACGGCGAGAGTAACAGCTAACATAACAAGGTGCCAAATCTCCTGTCCCTGAATAAACCCGATCGTAAAAATCGCAAGAGCCGCGACAACCGCTACGGTGCTGATTGTCTTGCCCAGCTTGTCAAGCCTGAGCTGAAGCGGCGTTTTGTTTTTCTTGGTGTAATTGAGGTAACCGGCGATTTTCCCGATTTCTGTTTTCATTCCCGTCGAGATAACGACTGCCTTCGCGTGTCCGCTTACCACCAGACAGCCGGAAAAAACCATATTCAGGCGGTCGCCCAGAGGGGCGTTTTCCTTTTGCAAAATATCCGTGTTCTTTTCCGATGGTTCGCTTTCGCCGGTCAGGGACGCTTCGTCAACGGAAAAACTTTCACATTCCAGAATACGGGCGTCCGCCGGCACCAGATCGCCGGTCTTCAATACAATAATGTCGCCGGGAACGGCAAGAGCGGTATCAATTTCCTGTTTATAACCGTCCCTGATCACAAAGCAGCTGGGGCTGTTAAGAACCGCAAGGGCTTCCAGCGCTCTTTCCGCGCCGCGTTCCTGGGTGATTGCCAGAATTACATTCATGATGACGATGGAAATAATTACCGCCGGCTCGATAAATCCGTGACCGTCGCGGAGCGCAAGCGCGAATGAAAGGACAGCCGCCAAAAGCAGAATAATTACCGCCACGTCTTTAAGCTGGCGGATAATCTGTGAAAAAACGGTCTCTTTCTTTTTTTCGGCAAATTTGTTAAGACCGAATTCAGCCTGCCGCTTCTGAGCTTCGCCCGCCGTTAAACCCTTCTGCGCGTCTGAGCTTTGCTCTTTCAACACGGCTTCTTTATCCATGTTATACCAATTACTCATGGTTACTCCTCCATCGTTAGGGACGTTAGGGGTTATTTTTTCACATTTTGAGAGTTGTTACAAGAGGATTTTTATGGATGGTACAACCCCAAGACCTGGTTTTTTCCGATGCTGGTTTTGTCTTTTCCATTTGGTCTATTGTCATCTTTTCCTCAGAGATGGTTACTCTCTTCTATGAAGTGACTAACAAATCTTATTTTTCCGTATTTATCCATTTAGAATATATTATATTCAGTTCTGATTTCTGAACTATTACTCACATAAATAAGTATTTTATCGCCATTTATTTCAAAATCACATCCGCTGCAATTACGCGGATACAAATCTTTTGTTGATACTTTTTTATTATTTATGTAAATAAAAATATCCTGCCATGCATCAATAAAACCGCTATATGATTGTACGTCTCTTAATCTATAATAAAAATAATCATCTATGCCGTTTTTATCAATATCAAATATAAGCGTTTTATATGCGACATATCCGCCCCAAATATATCCAAAATCATTACCATGCTTTGTTTTATACCAGCCTGCCCAAATATTGTCAATTTGTTGAATCACGACAGCACTTTCAATTATTTCTATTCTTTCGTGCAGTTTTAATTGTCCAATTATCCGGGAGTTTAAATTAGGCTCTAATCGCACATTTACCGGAGAATCAAGCATATAATAATATCCGGGACGAAAAAGTTCATATAAGCCGTCTCTGCTGAGGTCATAATCAGAGGACTGCGCGATTAAGGTTACTTGGCAAAAAAGAAATAAAATTATTATCTTTTTCATAAAGTTCCCCTAAAAAGAATTATATACGATTTATAAATATTATCTTATTCAACCCTATTCCCAATAAAACAAATATTAAACATAGAACATTATTAAGTAATATATTCATTATTGCATATTTTATATTTCCATTGATAAAATAATGTACAGTTTCATATGAATATGCTGAAAATGTCGTATAACCGCCCAGAAATCCTGTTATAGCAAATAATTTCCATTTATTATCTATTGAATATATGTCAAAAAAATTCATTAGGAATCCGATTAGAAATGCTCCGACACAATTTACAAAGATTGTCCCAAGCGTAAATTTACTATTAAACAAACTATTAACAATTTGAGTTGATAAATACCTTAACGATGCCCCTATTCCGCCGCCGATAATTACAAAAACTACATTCATTTATTCACCCTGTTATAACTGTATATAAATTTATTTATTTTATCAACTATACATTATGTGGTATATATTTGCATAACAAAAAAGCCAATTGGTGGGCGATACTGGATTCGAACCAGTGACTCCTACCGTGTGAAGGTAGTACTCTCGCCACTGAGTTAATCGCCCACCAATTGGCCAGTGACTTCTACCGGGTGTCACTGCCGGGCGGCTGCATAGCCGCCCTATAAATCTTTCCTTACAGTGCGCGCCCCAACGGGGCGCTTGGTAGCACTCTCCCGCTGAGTTAATCGTCCCAATAACAGCGCCGCGTTAAGCGGCGTTATCTACTCCTTCTCGTTTTAAGGCGCGTCGTCGGAAGCGGACGGTGAAAAATTAATGCCTTTGATAAAATCGCACGCTTCTTTCGCGCCGGTTTCCCTGTTCATATCGGAATCTTCCCATTCAACGGAAAGGGGTCCCTTGTAATTAACGGCGTTCAGTTCGCGGATTATGCTCTCAAAATCGACATCGCCGTGTCCCGGTGAACGGAAGTTCCAGCCGCGCCTGACATCGCCAAAGGCTAAATAAGACCCAAGTATTCCCGCCTTGCCGTCCAGAGTTACCGCCGCGTCTTTTATATGGACGTGTAAAATATGTTTGCCAAAATCGCGTATAAAAATGTGAGGTGTAACGCCCTGCCATATCAAATGAGAAGGATTAAAATTAAAGCCCAAAGTTTTGCGGTTCTTGAATTCCTTTAGAAGACGCTCGGCGGTATAGTAGTCAAAGGCGATTTCCGTGGGGTGCACTTCAAGCGCGAATTTAACCCCGCTCTTGTCGAACTCGTCAAAAATGGGCGTCCAATGCTTTACAATCTGCTTGTACGCGTCGTCTATCATCTGCTCTGTGGTCTGGGGAAAGGAGTACCAGTACGCCCAAATTGGGCTGCCCATAAAACCGGTAACAATTTTTACGCCCAGATTCTTTGCTGCGGCTGCCGCGTGCTTCATCTCCTGAATCGCCCATTTGCGAATCTCTTCCGGCTTTCCGGCAAGGTTCTCCGGCGCAAAACTGTTCAGTCTGGCGTCTGAATTGTCGCCCACGCACTGACCAATTAAATGCGTCCCAATCGCCAATACTTTAAGCCCGTAATTTTTCAAGGTGTTCTTGAGATCTTCCACATACTTGGGATCCGTCGCCGCTTTTTTTAAATCGAGGTGATCGCCCCAGCAGGCAATTTCAATCCCTTCATAACCAAAGGATTTTGCTTTCTCACAAAATTTTTCAAAGGGCAAATCCACCCACTGTCCGGAAAATAATGTTATCGGTCTTGACATAGTTCCTCCACAAAAATCGTTTATTTTACTAAAATCAGAAGGCAATTAGGCTATAGTAGAATAATTCCCGATAAAATGCAAGCATGAACAGCAGAATATATGCCAAATTCCAAACTTTATTTTTTGCCTGTTATGTTTGCGGCGGGTTCTCTGCTGGCTGCCTGCGGACTTCTTTCGGGGTGCTACACTCTCAAGCAGGGCGCCGCCTTGATGGGGTATCTGAGTCACGCCGTCCCCTTGGAACAAGTAGAAGATCGGGAGTTCGTAGAGCGGATAAACGATATACGCCGATTCGCTATGGAAGAGCTTGGGCTGGCGATGAGCAAGAACTATACCCGCTATGTGGAGCTTGACCGTAGTTATCTGGCGGCGGTTGTTTCCGCTTCGGCGAAGGATTCCTTTCGCCGCCACGACTGGCATTTTCCCGTCGTCGGCGCGATGCCCTACAAGGGATTTTTCAATGTCGAGGACGCGCGAAAGGAAAGGGCAAAACTTGAAAAAAAAGACCTTGACGTATGGGTGCGCGGGGTTGACGCTTTCAGCACTTTGGGCTGGTTCAAAGACCCGCTCTATTCCTACATGCGCGAATATTCCGCCGCAAGGCTCGCCGACCTTATCATTCACGAGTTGGTTCACGCCACTGTGTTTGTGAAAGGGCAGGTTCAGTTTAACGAAGAGCTGGCGGAGTTTATCGGGAGCGAAGGATCGCGGCTGTACATAGAGAGCCGTTACGGTATTGATTCCAATGAATACCGGGAAATATTTACATCAAAAGATGAATACCAAAAATATGTCGCCTTTATTCAGGAGTTAATCGCAGAACTTAACATTCTTTATTCAAGTGATATTGAAAGAGAAGAAAAATTGAAGGAAAAAGATCAGATCATAAACGCCGCCAAAGAACGTTTTGACGCCGAATACGAAAGCCGTTTTTCAAATGACAACTTTCGCGGTTTTTCGGAAATGCCGGTAAACAACGCCTTTCTGGAACTGTACAGACTTTATCATTCACAGGATAATTTTTTCGCTGGTTTGTATGAACGCTCAGGGCGGAATCTTCCCGCATTTATCGCAGCCGCAAAAAAAATTACAAAAAAGGAAGACGCAAGGACGCAATTGGAAAAAGCGCTTTCACAGTGATGAATAGTACAACGCCTCATAAACCGCCGCCGCTCCCATAACCTTTCTGCCGTAATCTCTGGTTTCGGGAATCGTGATGGTTTCCAGAAAGAGATCCGCGGGCAGAGCGTTTGCAGTCCGCCAGCGGCGCACGCGGTTCATACCGCCGTTATACGCTAAAAGTGAAAGCAGGGTATCATCAAACCGTCCAAGAAGATAACTCAAGTAATATGAGCCGAGGTGGATATTAACGGAAGGATCATTCAGGTCGAGTCCGTTTTCTCCGGCGGTATAATCAGAACCGCCCGCGCGCCGTAAACGGTTTGCCATTTCTCTGGCAGTTTCCGGCATAAGCTGGGTAAGACCGACCGCCCCGGAGCGGGAAACAATATCGCTCTGGAACGCGCTCTCCGTGCGGATAAGTCCGTAGAGTATCGCGGGCGAAATACCGATTTCCGCCGCGTTTTTTTCCACCAGTTCCATGTAGGGACGCGGAAACATCAACTCCATATCTATTCTGCCCGGCGTATAGCCATCTCTGTTAATATAGAAAGAAGTTTCACGCATAGATTGGGCGTACATTCCCGCATGAGCGAGAGCCTGCGCTACGGCGCGTAATTCATCGGGGGCGAGTTCATTTTCAAATTGCCTGATGTACCGCAGGGCAAAGTCCGCGGCGTCATTGTTAAAAAAGCCGAGAAGAAATTGAAGAGCGGGCGAAGTTTTGGCTTTTCCAGTCGTGCGGACAGCGGCGCGGGCGGATTTGCGGACAGCGGGCGCGGCGGAGGGCAGTTCAAGGAACGGCTCGCCAAGCGCGTCCGCGCTCAGTGAACGGTAATAGAGAGCCGGAATTTCACCGCTTGAATTATACGCAATACGCTTAAAAACATCTGCGGACGCTTCCGTTAAATCAACCGCCCGCGCCGCCATTTGTTTTTCTTCGGCGGAAAGATACCCCTCTTCAATAGCGCGCGCAATGATCCACGCATAACCGGCTTTCGCGGCTTTTGTGTCCCGATCCTGAATTAATTCAAAAGTATGAATTAAATTTTTCCAGTCTTTTTTTGAAGTCAGCGCCTGTAAAAACTTTTCCAGAATGTCGTCAAAGTAGCCGTCATTGTGCCAACTAGGGATAAATTGCTCTAACCGCTGAAGAAAGACGGCTGTAGCCGCGCTAAGAGACGAATCCAAAATGTACCAAATACACGCGTCCGCCTGTCCGGTTTCCGGCGCAAGAGGCAAAGCCCTTTCAAAGAGCGAAATCACTTGATCAAGCCGGTTGCGGCGGGCAATCCTCGCGGCGAAAAACAAAAGACTGAACCGCATACTGTCCCGCTGTGCGGACAATTCCGGTGCGTTAGCCGCCATTTCGTCAGTCAGAGCCGCTTCCCATTGCAGGAAAAGGTCAAACCCTTCCCTGCCCGAAGCCGAATACTGAAAAGCCCTTCCCAAATCATTGATCAGGTTCGGATACTTAATAAACAGCTCCGGTATTTGCGCCGTCCACTTTTCGTCTTTCTGAAAAGCGCGAAAAAAAACCAGCGCCTCATTGTACTGCGACCGCGAAACGGCAAAACGCCCTTCAATGGCAGCTAACTCGGTATCACTGAAATTTTCCCCGCGCTTTTCAAATTCCCGCAGAGTAAAAGACCTCGCTTCAACGGAAAGCTCTCCATGTTCAGCGCCCAGCAGTAACGCGAGAGCTTTTTCTTTATCGGGAACTTTACCAACCGCGTCAAAAGCCGCCGCCCAATAACCGCCGGCTTCCTTTCGCGCCTTCTCTACGGTTTTCGCTGAAAGTTTTTTCCCCTCATAGTTTAAAACGGCAAGTTGTTCCGCCGCCGCCCGCCTGATATATTCATTGGAACTGTCAAGCGCCTTTTCAAAATGCTTCACGGCATTGGCGCTGTCTTTCAGCCCCTTGTAAAAATCACTTTTAACCTGCCCTTGTACGCATGAGCTAAAGTTTAGAGAAATTAAAATAAAAAGTAATAATCTCAATTTTTGGGCGGAATACGTATCGTTCTTCCAGAGATAATCAGGTCCGGGTTGCGGATATTATTATAACGCGCAATTCTTGGGTAAAGCCACGGGTTTCTATAAAACGCTTCGGCTATATCCCACAGTGTATCGCCCCACCGAATCCTGTAATCAACGCCCTCTTTGGGAATAACTGCCGGAACTTTGTAAGAGGCAACCGGCGGCGGACGCCTGCGCGACGAAGCTTGAGCCTTTGGCGGAGGCGGAGAAGCGGGCGCTTGAATAACCGGGGCTGGTTCCGCTTTCGGCTGAACAGGTTCGGGCTGCTTTACGGGTTCAGGCTGTTTGACAGGTTCCGGCTGTACGCTTTGAGTAACAGCCGTTCTTTCTCTATTTTCCTTAACGGAACGTAGTACATCCAAACCGCCGAGCAAGAACAGCCAGACTGCGGCAAGACCGAGAATTATAAGCAGTCCAATAATGACAAAAATAAAAGCCGGAACGGAACGCTTCTTTTCTTCCCGAATTTGTTCGGCGTGCTTGTACAGTCCCGAAGGCGGCTCTTCGTTGTTTTCAAGCTCAAAGTCGGGAATTTCCATATCACGCGCCGTCTCATCAAGAGACTGTAATGAAACAGTCAGCACATAGTGTTCTCCGCCCGAACCGGTGTCAAGATCGATTGCGTCCGCAACAATCTCGCCTTCGTTGTTGGAGGAAATCACCATCTCAATGGAAGGCTCCCCTTTCGGTTTTGGCTTAATATGTTCAACCACCAGACTGCCTATGTATTGCGCGTCTGTCATGGAACTTGCCGCGCTTCTGTAAAGATCAATCTGCACACTGGGCTGGTTATCATGAACAGTGGTAAGAATCAGTCTTTTTTTGATGAATGAATTTTCCTCTATAAGGGGGTAGAATTCACCATTGGCAATCTTTATGCCTATATTCGACGCCATTGAAACAGCTCCTTGTTTGGCAGTTTAAAGTAAATAAATATGGTCTTTTTAAATTTAGACGCGGAATTCACCTTTGTCAAGAGGGAAATTCGACCCATTTTCATTAATACTTGACATAATTATCGGCAAAACAGTATCAAAAAGTACAAAAATATCCGATAATAGAAGATATGTCTATATTGATTGGGGTAATTGCCCTCATACTGGTAGCAAGTGTACTTATTTTGGTTATGAACCGTTCGCACAGCTTTTCTGTCAACAAAAGCGGTAAACCTTCAAAAAAAGAAAATGAGACTATAATAAAGGAAGCTTTCAAAAGGCTAACCGCAAACCCAAACGATGTCGAAGCGAAATACGCCCTTGCCACCGCATATTTTGACGATGAGAGCTGGGACAAGGCAATGAAAACCTACGAAGCCCTGCTTGAACAAATATCAACAACTAATATTAAAAATGTTGATCGTTTTGAAGTCTGCCTCAGATACGGCTTATCGGCGCGCAAGCTCAATATGATCGACAATGCCTACAGGGGTTTTTCGATGGCAAGAACCTACAGGCAGGATAATTTTGAAGTTAATTACGAGCTGGGCTCTCTGGAATTTGAAAGGAACAATTATGAAAAAGCAGTCCAGCTTTTACAGCAGGCGCGACTTCAGGACCCGGACAATCCGGCGGTACTGCGCTATCTGGGACACGCGCTTTTCAGATTAAAGAAAACCAAAGAAGCGATGACCTTCATCCGCAAGGCAATAGACCTTGCCCCGGAAGACAAAGAATCGCTTTATACTCTTGCGGAATGTTACCAAGAAGCAAACCAGATTGAACAGGCGCTCCGTATTTTTAACCATTTGCGGGCAGACCCGGTAATGGGACCGAATTCCTGCCTTATCGCCGGAACAATCCACCTGGATACAAGGCAATACGAAGCGGCAATCTCGGATTTTGAAATCGGTCTGAAACACGCGAACATCAAACCCGATATTTTATTGGAACTGCGTTACAGACTTGCGACAACCTATATAAAAACGAATGAAATCGGCAAGGCTATTCCGCATCTGAAACAAATTCAATCCACAAACAGTTCCTATAAAGACGTTAGCGTCCTGTTGAGTAAATACATAGAGCTGAATGCAAACCGCAATCTGCAAATTTTCCTGATGTCCTCCTCAGCAGACTTTGTGGCTCTTTGCCGTAAAATCGTAATGACATATTTCGCCAAAGCCAAAGTAAAAATTTTAAACATTGCCGTTAATAAAAACGAATGGGCTGATATTACCGCCGAAATAGACACTCCCAAATGGTCAGACCTTATCATATTCCGTTTTATCAGAACCCAGGGGTCAATCGGCGAACTTATTGTCAGGGACTTTCATTCACACCTGAAAGAGCTAAAAGCCGGCAAGGGCATCTGCATGACCGTCGGCAATTTTACAGATGAAGCAAAAAGATTCACAGAAGCGCGCCTTATCGACTTGATTGAAAAGGAAAGACTACAGGCGATACTTAACTCGGTGGACGCAAAAAGCGCGGCGCTAGGCTGACCCTCATTCAACCGTCTTTAAAGTCAACAACAGCGGCAAATGATCGCTAAGACCCGTACCCGTCCTCTGATTATATGAAACAGGCGTTCCGGCTGCATTTGTAAACGGCTGAAAATTTGCAGCTAACGCTCTTTCATACTCCAAACCGCTGTTGTTAAAAAACTGCTTCGATATTAAAAAGTGATCGATTGTTTCCCAGTCGTTCTTGTAATAATAAGAGCCGTCTTCAATGTCTTTCAGCCAAGGTGAAAAAAGAACGATAGACCCATCAGGGAAATTGACAGGCTCAGGCGGTTTGTTTTTGCTGAGAATAATAAAGTCCTTCTGCCTGCTTGGGTCTTCTCCGTCCGCCCCGACACAGCCTGTCAACTGCGCGGAAAAAGGATCATCGGGGAGCAGGGCTGAAATTATCTCGGCGTTCTGCCTGAAAAACTCATCGTGATTTTCGTTCAAATCTCCGGCGACAATAACCCCAAGTTCCGGTTCATTTTCCCACAGCTCGCGAATCCGGCGCAGAATTACCCGCGCCGAAGCCCTGCG
>JAISSH010000016.1 GCA_031273265.1 Treponema sp. | reverse complement strand
GCAACCATCAAAGAGGGGATTGGAATCGGCGTTAAAAACATCGGTCCAATTCTGGTAAATCTTATTTTATGGGTGCTGACTGTATGGATTCCGTACCTAAACGTGGGTACGACAATCGGTCTTTTTGTTGGCATAGTTTCAAAAGCCAGTAAGGGCGAGGCAATCCCGTTTACGGAGATTTTTGACGCCAAATACCGCAGGTATATGGGGGAATTTTTCCTTGTATGCGGGCTGGTAGGCATCGGTGTCGGCGTGGGACTTGTTTTCTTTATAATTCCCGGCATAATCATCTCTCTTGCGTGGTGTTTCGCGCCGCTTATTACCATTGATAAAGGTAAAAATCCCGCCGAGGCAATTACCCTGAGCAACAACGTCACTTATGGAAACAAAGGAAGGATATTTGGAATTTTGTTCCTTGTCTGTTTGGCTGTCAGCATAGTTTCAGCGATTTTTGCCCTAATTCCCGTAGTAGGGTTCGTTCTTTCGTTAATTGTCAGCCTATTTGCAATTTTTGTTTCTATTGGTCTGCAAGCCAGCATGTACAAACAACTTGCCGGGGATATTCAGTAATATCCAACTGTGGAGCGTCTGTAAAACCGATCACTCTATATCGGTCAGGCGCTCCGCGTCAAAAATCAGCCGCTTCTCCACGCCCGCCTCGTCTTTGTAACAAATAACAAGCCGCGGCGGTGTGGGACTGAATACCCTTTTCCACCACTTTGTCTCCCTTATCAAACGCGACGAGGCGATTTTTTCGTTAGGAATGAAAATCGTTTTCTCTTTGGGCGGCTCTTTTTCGGCAAAACGGGTAAAAGCGTCGATCCAACTGTTCTGCGGAAAATGGTGAAAACGAAAGCCGCCCGATGTGGTGATTATAAGCCCCCAAATGCCGCCCCACTTTTTTTCATCGAACTCCTGCCAGCCTGAAATATACTTTCCCAAACCGCGCGATAAAACTTTTTCATTTGTTTTTTCTTCGTACTCGCGCCAAAAATCGGTCGGCGACTGTTCCTTTTTATTGAATAGCATTAGTCAAGCGTCCTTGTAGCGACTACGTTAATTTCCCCGCCGTTCCAGCCCGCGAGAACAACATCGCCTGCTTTTATAGGAAGGGAAACCGCCGTTTCGTAAATATCCCGCAACAGGGCGGGAATTTTTTCTCGCGGACAGGGGGAAGAAGTCTTTACCGGAATCCGCCTGACAGAATGTTCCGCCCCTCCCTCAATACGGCAGGTGGCGGTTACGACGCGTTTCGGCGCGCGGATTTCTTCCCTCGCGTAAACTTCTCCGCGCGGACAGCGGTTTCCGGTAACGGAAAGGCTGTCTGTAGCACTTGCGTCCTCTTCGACATCAAGAGAACAGCCGATTGGACATACAATACAGGTTAAATTTCGCATAACATTTCCTTAATTGATGGTGAATTCCAGAACTGAATCGGAATTAACTTCCAATCCTTCAAAATCCTTCGGAGCTAAATTCAAATTGATCATCTCCGAGGGCTGAACGTGCCGCTCTTTTTTACTTCGCAGTACGCGGTTATCAAGACGCAGTTCAAGGACGGCGTCATTTTTTACCACCATTGAGCGCAGATAGACGTGATTTTCACGGTCAGGGGCAATCCGCGAGGGATTTACATAACGCACATTGGAACCGGCTTTAGTCCGTATCTGTAGGGCGGGACGCTCCCCTCTCAGCCAGTGTGCGGCATAGCGTCCGGCGCGTCTGCTTTCCTCGCAGACCCAGTCAACAAGGTCGTGAACGTGAAGCACATTGCCGCAGGCGAAAACTCCGTCCATGTTTGTCATCAGGCTTGAATCAACAGAAGGTCCGTTTGTTACGCTGTTCAACTCCACACCGGCGGCGCGGGACAACTCGTTTTCCGGGACAAGACCGACCGACAGCAGAACCGTGTCGCAGTCAATACGGAAACTTTTTTCCGCCGCAAGGACGCCATTTTCCATCGGAGTCACTTCAATTCCTTCTACGCGGTCATTGCCGAAAACGCCGGTTGTCTGCGACGAAAGATAGAGGGGAATGTCAAAATCGCGTAAACATTGAACGATGTTGCGCGTCAATCCGGCGGGATACGGCATTATTTCCACCACTGCCTTTACCTTGCAGCCTACCCAGCTCATGCGCCTTGCCATTATAAGCCCAATGTCGCCTGAACCTATCACCACAATTTCTTTTCCGGGAATATAACCTTCTATATTTACAAGGCGCTGCGCGAGTCCCGCGGTGAAAATTCCCGCCGGACGTGAGCCGGGTATGCGGACATTTCCGCGATTTCGCTCCCGGCAGCCCATTGCGAGTAACACAGCTTTGCTATGGAGCCGCATCGCGCCGTCGGGGGAAACGCAGTAGAGTTCTTTGAAAGAACCGGGAGCGGGAGTAAATTGTGTCACGGTGGTGTTTAAATACACCGCAATTTTAGACTTTGTTACGCGCTCAATAAAACGTTCGGCGAATTCGGGACCGGTGAGTTCCTCTGAAAATTCGTGAAGACCGAAACCGTTGTGTATGCACTGCATGAGTATTCCGCCGAGATGGTCTTCTCTTTCGATAATCGCGCAGGTAAAACCTTCTGTTTCCAGTTCAAGAGCAGCCGCCATTCCCGCCGCTCCTCCGCCGATTACAACCGCATCGTATTGAAGTTCTCTCATAGTGAACCTTCCAAAATGCGGCTTTTTCCGCCGTTTTTCGTTACTTTATCCCACGAAAAGCCCGTTTCCCTCATTATAATCTTGATGATCTTGTAAGTGCAAAAGCCGCCCTGACAGCGTCCCATCTGCGCGCGGGTAAAATACTTTATTCCGTCCAAAGTGGTGTGACCTAATTTTATCGCCTGTACAATCTCCGCTTCGCTGACATTTTCACAGCGGCAGACAATGTTGCCCCACGCCGAATCTTTGGCGATAAGGCTGTCCAGCTCGTTCAAACTGAGTTCGCGCACAAGGGGGCGATCTTCAACGTATGGATCCCAGCCCGGTTTTTCCGTTAGCTGAAGTCCCATTTCAAGCAGAATATTTTTAACATATTCGCCGATTGCGGGCGACGCTGTAAGCCCCGGACTTTGAATACCGGCTACTTGCACAAAGGCGGGCGCTTTTTTTGACGCCTCAATGAAAAAATCCTCGCCCAAACAGGGACGAAGCCCCGCGAAAGCGGTAATAACGTCGTTTTGGCTAAGACCGGGTATCATGGTCTT
>JAISSH010000076.1 GCA_031273265.1 Treponema sp. | reverse complement strand
ACTTTAAAAATAACAGATTCCCATTGCCTTAGTTTTTCCGGTAAAATCTCACTATCTCCCGTTCCAAGAATAACCAGCTCTTCTTTATCTTCATGGTTGAATTCCGCAAGCGAATTAAGCAGTATATCCGTTACCATGTTTCCGGCAAGGTGTATATTTTCCAGAATGATAACGGGAATTTTTTTCTTTTTCCGCGCGGCGTTAAAGTAGTATTCAAAAACAAGAAGAAGAAAACGCCTGACACAGCGGACAATGTAATCGGAAACTTCATCGCGAATGCGTTCACGGAATAACAATTCCCATAATTTATCAATTTTTTCAGTCGGCCCCGGAGAGCTTTCAGTTTGGCCGCGGACTACCTGTTCCACGCCGGCAAGGGAACGGACAGCGAGCGACCACGTATCAACAAGGGCTCCCAGCCCTATGCTTCCGAAGCAAATTGACAGCGGAGGAAAACTCCCGTTCAAATTTTTATAATATCTGTATAAACCGCCGCGTATTCGCGTATAATCAGATCCAAGAACCAATATATTTTTTCCTTCTTCCTTCTCAAAAATTCCGGCAACATCGTTCCGTAGTCCAAAATCACTTGAGGCTTTGTTTTTAAAGTTCTTTAATTCCCTGACTCTATAATAACCGCCGCAGCCGTATTTATGTTTCCTTACTCCTTTTAACCACTCGGAGGGATTTTCAAAAGCAGCATAGGGAATAAGTTTTTTCGCGGCTTTTTCATTCGCAAAAACTCCGCTGTGGTTTGCAAGAAAACGGCAAAGCATATCGGGAGCGTTGGGCATTTTACTGCTTATAACCAGAGAATAGCCGAAAAATTCTTTGGACGTGTCATCTACGACCTTTTTCAGGTTCTCTATCAGGATATACATATCCAGCCAAAAGCCGATTGTTTCTTCGTTAAAAACCGCTGAAATTACAAACCGGTCCCCGGTGATTTTTCCTCTGGCGTCGGTAATCGAACGGGTCAGCACCTCATCGACCTGCCGGACAATTTCCGGGCGCGTCCGGCGCAGCTGGGACTTGAATTTCAGGAAAAAAAACAGATAGGGCATCTGGTTAATTATCGGCATAAGACAAACCATGAATAAGAAATTGGAATGCGGGGGTATCCACATTAGGGCGGTTATTTGTGTATAATATACATTATGAAGCTAAACGAAACCCCTTCGGCAAACCGCGTCCATATAGCCTTTTTCGGACGCCGTAACGCCGGCAAATCAAGCCTTGTAAACGCGGTTACAGGGCAAAATATGGCGCTTGTCAGCGAAATTAAAGGGACTACCACGGACCCGGTGTACAAAGCGATGGAACTTCTACCTCTCGGTCCGGTCGTTATCATTGATACTCCCGGTTTCGACGACGAAGGAGAACTGGGGGAACTACGCGTGCAGAGGGCTCGGCAGGTGCTTAACAAGACCGGCATCGCCGTATTGGTGCTTGACGGGGAAATTCCGCACGGCGACGCCCTTTCCGCCGCCGAGGAAGAACTAATCGGTCTTTTCAATGAAAAGTTAATCCCCTTTATTATCGTGCGGAACAAGTGTGATTTAGCCGAAGCCGACGGCAAAGAACAGGGCGAAATCCTGCCTGTAAGTGCCAAGACAGGCTTTAACATCAATTTACTCAAGGAAAAAATCGCCGTCCTTGCCCCCGACGAAGAGCCTGAACACAGGCTTGTCGCGGACCTTATCCGGCCCCTTGATTTGGCGATCCTTGTAATCCCAATCGACAAGGCCGCTCCCAAGGGCCGCCTGATTCTTCCCCAGCAGCAGGTTATTCGCGACATTTTGGAAGCGGGCGGCATCGCGGCTTCCGTCAGGGAAAGCGAACTGCGCGAAACACTTGCAGGCATCGGCAAAAAGCCCGCCATTGTAATTACGGACAGTCAAGTATTCGCGGAGGTTTCCGCTGCTGTTCCGCAGGAGATTCCACTAACTTCTTTCTCGATTTTATTCGCCCGCTACAAGGGCTTTTTGAAAAGCGCTTTGGGCGGCGTTAAGGCGCTGGATACGCTTAGGGACGGCGACAAAATCCTTATCTGCGAGGGCTGTACGCACCACAGGCAATGTGACGATATCGGCACGGTAAAACTTCCGCGCTGGATAAGAGAACATACCTCAAAAGAGCCTGAGTTTAATTTTTGTTCGGGCGGCGATTTTCCGGCGGATCTTTCACCTTACAAGCTGGTCATTCATTGCGGGGCATGCATGCTAAACGATCGTGAAATGCGCTACCGCCGCCTTCATACCGAATCCCAAAACATTCCGTTTACAAATTACGGGATAGCTATCGCGCATATCCGGGGAATACTGAAAAGAAGCGTCGCCATGTTTGATTTTGGAGAAACAAACAATGGATGAAAATTTCATAAACCGGAAATATATCGAGGATCTGCTTGAGGATGCTAAATATACAGATGACGCGAGTATAAGCCGCGCTCTGGACAAGGCTGAAAAAGGCGAAACGCTAACTCACGGTGAAGTTGCCGCGCTGCTTAAAACAGACAATCCCGAACACATCGACCGCATCTTTGAGACAGCCGGGAAAATAAAAAGGCGGATTTACGGCAACAGAATTGTCATGTTTGCCCCGTTGTACATCAGCGATTACTGCGTAAACCGCTGCGCGTACTGCAGTTTTAACCACAGCCATAATTTTGCACGTAACAAACTTACAATGGATGAACTGCGCGAAGAGGTAAAAATACTGGAAATGATGGGCCATAAGCGGCTTGCCATTGAAGCCGGCGAACATGACGGCGAATGTCCTATCGACTACGTCCTCGAATGTATTAAAACCAT
>JAISSH010000007.1 GCA_031273265.1 Treponema sp. | reverse complement strand
TTTTTTACTTTCACAGTGGTTATGGGAATGGGTTATTCATGGCAGCTCGCCCTGTCCGCAGTCTTCCTTGAAGGTATCGTGTTTATCATTCTTTCGCTTTTCAATGTACGCGAAGCGATTATTAAGGCGATTCCGGTAAATCTTAAAAAAGCCGTTGCTGTCGGTATCGGTCTTTTCATCGCCCTGATTGGTTTTGCCAATGCGGGGATTGTTGTAAACGACGCGGGGACAGTGATAGGACTTGGTAATATTGGTTCCACAGGACCTTTGTTGGCATTGATTGGACTTGTCATTATCGCGGTTCTTTATGTTCTCAAAGTTCCGGGAGCAATCCTTATCGGGATTTTTGCCGCTACTATCATTGGCATTCCGATGGGTATTACAACAGTATACGAAGGTTGGAAACCGTTTAGTATTCCAGACTCGCCGCTGCTTTTCCAGTTTGAATTTTCCGCATCAGCGCTTCTTACTTTTAAATTCTTCACTGTATTTTTCACTTTCCTGTTTGTTGACATTTTCGATACTATCGGAACCCTTGTCGGCGTTACCACACAGGCGAAACTTATTGACAAAGACGGAGGCATTCCGCGCGTCAAGCAGGCTCTTCTTTCCGACGCTGTCGGCACGGTCGCCGGAGCCGCTCTCGGCACTTCAACCGTTACGAGCTACATTGAAAGCGCGGCGGGCGTTTCAGCCGGAGGACGCACAGGACTTACCAGCCTTACCACCGGAGTATTGTTCCTGCTGGCGCTTTTCCTTTCGCCGATTTTTGGACTTATCCCCAGCGCGGCAACCGCTCCGGCGTTGATCTTTGTCGGCTTCCTGATGATGCAGCCTGTAATTGGGATTGATTTTTCAGACCCGACCGAAGGCATCCCCGCTTTCCTTGCGATTGTTATGATGCCCTTCGCTTACAGCATTGCCGAAGGCATTGTTTATGGGGTGCTCTCCTATGTGATTCTTAAAGCGGCGACAAGAAAATTCAGCGATATTACCGTTGTAACTTGGGTACTCTTTGTCATATTCATACTCAGGTTCTTCCTGAAATAGCAGAGCATGACAGACAGGGAAATCTTACAGCGTATCGATCATACGCTTCTTAAAGCGACCGCCTCATGGCAGGAGATTAAAACCCTCTGCGGCGAGGCGGTGCGTTTTAAGACTGCCTCTGTCTGTATTCCGCCGTGTTATGTGAAACCCGTATTTGAAGAATACGGAAATGATCCTGTAATCGCCACGGTAATCGGCTTTCCACTTGGCTATTCCATCACCGCCGCGAAAGTTCTGGAGACAGAGCGCGCTGTTCTTTCAGGCGCGTCCGAAATCGACATGGTGATTAATATCGGCGATGTCAAAAACAGCCGCTTTGACTTTGTGCTTGAAGAAATCAAACTTGTAAAAAAAGCCTGCGGCGAAAAGCTTCTGAAAGTGATAATAGAAACCTGCTATCTTAGCGAAGAAGAGAAGATCCGCCTGTGTGAGATTGTAACGGAAGCCGGAGCCGACTTTATCAAAACTTCGACCGGTTTTGGAACGGCGGGCGCGACTCTGGCGGACGTGGAACTTTTCAAAAAGCACATCGGCTCCAATGTGAAAATAAAAGCCGCCGGCGGAGTGAAAACACGCGAAGACCTTGAAGCGTTCATCAATGCGGGCGCGGCGCGTATCGGCACAAGCTCCGCCGTGAAACTCCTGACAGGCGGCGAAGCGGCAGGGTATTAAAACGTCGCCTATTTCCACAGTAAATGAAAAGAAAGAATACCTCACCAGTCAGCTTATTACTTACATTGGCAATAAGCGATCTTTGTTGGGTTTTATAGGCAATGGAATAAGAAAAGTACAAAAAAAACTGTATAAAAATAAATTAAGAACATTCGACGTATTCAGCGGTTCCGGTATTGCAGCCAGATATTTTAAACAATTTTCTGATTTATTGATTGTTAATGATCTGGAAAAATATTCCGCAGTAATTAATGAATGTTATCTGTCCAATGAGGACGAAATTGACTTTTCTTTACTGCGCGAGTATTATCAGGAACTCATTTCAAAGTCGAGTAAAGATTTAGTAAAAGGCATTATTTCTGAAATTTATGCGCCGAATGACGATAAAGAAATTAAATCGCATGAGAGGGTTTTTTATACATCAAGAAACGCCATGTATATTGATACCGTAAGGCAATTAATAGATAAAATACCGCAAAACGAACAAAAATTTTTTTTAGCGCCGTTGTTATCTGAAGCGTCAATACACGCGAATACATCGGGTGTTTTTAAAGGTTTCTATAAAAACAAGGAAACCGGTATCGGGCAGTTTGGCGGTAAAAATCAGAATGCGCTGTCAAGAATTACCGGTGATATAAAACTGCCATTCCCGGTATTCAGTAATTTTAACTGCGATACTGTTATTTGCAATAATGATTCAAATGAGATAATAAAAACGCTACCCGAAGTTGATTTAGCGTATTTAGACCCTCCATATAACCAGCATCCATACGGTTCAAATTATTTTATGTTAAATTTAATATTGGATTATAAATACCCGGAAAAAATAAGCAAAATATCAGGCATACCGGAAAATTGGAATCGTTCGGCGTACAATAAAGAAAACCATGCCTTGAACGCGCTGACATATCTTGTTGAAAATATAAATGCAAAATATGTGTTAATTTCTTTTAATTCGGAAGGTTTTATAAGC
>JAISSH010000125.1 GCA_031273265.1 Treponema sp. | reverse complement strand
GCGGTTACGCAGCTAAGGCGTAATCGTAACTGTCGTAGTTGGCAGTTAAATTTTTGCCCAATCAGGAGATGGGCGCTCCATCTGCAATCTATACCCCGAGCCGTACCAGTCGAAACCGGGACATCCCCGATGAGAGATCATACCACAATCCGCCGGGTTTATCAAGGGTATAGCAATTGAAAGTCCTCACTTTGAGTGATATGATTATCAGTATGGAAGAAGCCCCAGCATATGGCGCGCAGGTACTGACAGAAGATGAAGAGCTTCTGGTTGGGAAAATAGAGGTGTGGCTCAAAGAAACGCGTCTCCATGATTACGAGTTGGTCCATGAAAGATTCGGACGGCTGCGTAATTTGGGGAGGGCGGTCTTTGATTATCCTTCCATAAAAGACATCAGGTACTTAAAAGATATTCTGGTGGATGAACACAATTTTACCGAATCTTTGCTTGCTTTTTCATCTGTGAGTCATCTTCTGCGAACTCCCGCAAAAGTAGTGGCTCTGCGCAGTTTTTGGGTTGCGAAATTTCACGCTTTTTCACTGCTTTCCAAATTGACCGAAGGAAATGACGATCTGCATATTCCCTCAAAAAACAGCACGTTTGCCGTGGTTTTTACCCTTATGACAGAGGATGTGTATTTTTCCTGTCTGGAAGATCCGGGATTTTCCAGCCATACAAAGGCAAAGCTTGCGAACGATCTAATCGCGCTCTGGGACAGCGGCACTGACTTACGCAGCCGCCACCTTATGGCGCTTTCTTCTCTCTGGACGGCAAGAGACTCTTCTCCGCCAAGCTTTGGAACTATGGACGGCAATACCGAGTTATTGAGAATTTCCATCGACATGGACACTTACACCGAATGGGAAGATTTCCTAAAAGAGGAATCTACCAACGACAAAACAAGATGGGCGCTGGAAGAATTTCTCTTCGGTCTGTCCTATGAAGAAATTATGCAGGTTCGCGGCAGGTTAAAGCGTTACGGCGTCTTATCCGTAAGCCACGATGAGGTGCGCTCCTATCTTGATTCTAAACCTGTCTATTCTGTGGTTAACGATCGCGACCCGCGGGCGATTTACGATTTTTTCGTTGAAAGACGGGAAGCCTGCGCGCTTCGCAAAAGAGTTTCCGCTCCCGGTCCCCTTCATACCCTTGAAGAAATTTATCTGAAATACCGGATTATTCTGGAAGCCGGTTAACTCCGGTCATTGTTCGTCGTATTGCTGCACTTCATCATGTAAATGTTCAATGATTACTCCGGCTTTTTCAAACATCGCAAGCGAATCCTCGCTGTCATGATAGCGGCGCTGGCATACGACGCGCTTTATTCCGCAGTTGATAATTAACATGGCGCATGTTCTACACGGAGTCATCCGGCAGTAGAGAGTCGCACCGTTAATTGGTATTCCCATTTTTGCCGCCTGGCAAATGGCGTTTTGTTCGGCGTGGACGGTTCTGACGCAATGCGTGGTAATACTGCCGTCCTCATGGAGCATTTTTTTGAACAGATGCCCCACTTCATCACAATGCGGAAGTCCAGCCGGCGCGCCCACATAGCCTGTTACCAAGAGCTGTTTGTCCCTTGCGATTACGCAGCCCGATCTCCCCCTCTCGCATGTCGCCCGTTTGGAAATAGCTTCGCAGACTTCCATAAAATATTCGTCCCAGCTTGGTCTTTTATACTCGCCCATTTTTTCCCTTTAGCGTAAATTTACCGCGATTTTTCATTTTCTTCAAGTAAATCAACATTTTTCGGCGATAAAGCCAAGACTTTATTTAAAAATTGTGCTATATTATTTATATGAGAAAAGCGGTAATTAAAAGACGGCTTTTTTTGCTGTTTATTTGTATTATTGCGGTTTTGTCCTGTGAAATCCCGCAATCGCTGACTATAAAGGGAAAACCCGGTTTATATATGCCGCTGGGCGATCCGTTCAACAAACTTGGTCCCGGTGAAAGATTGGAAGACTATTTGACCCTTGAAAAAATCAGGGAGATGATGGGATCGGAAGACAACGAAGTTCATGTTTATGATTACCGCGGCACTGATATTGGCGCGGACGTGCAGGCGTATTTAGTACATTATCCCATAGCAAATATGAAGCTTGATTTACAGGAATATGTAGATGAAGCGCTTGTAAATGATGACGGCGAATTAATTTCCTTTGATATACCTCTTCAATATTCTGACCCGACTTATTGGAATACATTTGGGGGAACCCCCGGTTTCAACGGTGAATTGTTCCTTACAGGGGATGATGGAATTAAAACCAGCGAAGGAGAGCCAACTTTCAAAATCGCGCTTGTTGATATGGCGCGGCTTGTTAAAAAAGTAGACGGCACTTTTGGTTTTGAAACGTCCTATGACGCGTCCCTTGAAGCTCATCTTCGGGTTTATATACCCGCTTTTGGATTTACCGGATATAAACAGGGTGTAGAACATGACGGTATGCTTCAATTTCTTGAAGAAAATACCACAATTCATCCCCAGACTGATTTAAGCGGAACAAACGGTTTTCTTGAAATTTATATTAAGATGACAGGACCCTGTTCAGGACAGATTGAATCCGATGTTGTTTTTGATTGGACAGAAGCGGTGATAGATACAGTGGGTGAAAATTTTGACGGTGAATATCCAATTGAGAACAGCTTAAAGGAATTTCTTGGAAGCGGAGTAAATTTTAAAGAAGTAAAAAGTTACATCTATGTAGACGGAATAGAAGATGACGGCGCGTCATTAATTCTTGATCATGTGTATATAGACGAAAATAATACTGATATTACAGATGAACTTGCCAACGGTGATCTTGAGCCAAAAACATGGGAACCTATAACCGCCGATTCCTTTGACAAATCGCTTTCGACTTTACCGCATAGTTTTATTAATGAGGAATATATAGACTTAACCAATGTGCTTAACAGCAATGAGGCATCGAAATTAAAATATCAAATTTTAATTGAAGAAATGGAAGTTGTAAAAGACGATGATAATCTTAGTAAATCAATTACCGCCGATCTTGTTATTCTGCTTGTTATGGATTTTGATGTTTTCGATGAAGAGCCAATTTTTGAGGGTTATTCAAAACTTGATATGGGCGGGGCATTGCCCGATCCCGGTGATAAAGATTTATTCGCCAGAGAAGGCAATGATGATGACCTTCTAAGTAATGTGGAAATGGTTAAAATTTCCCTGAAAAATATTGAAAAAGGCGTCATTGACGGCGAACTCGCCATATTGGTAGTAAATCCCGATCATAACACAGGAAAAGTTAAAAAACATTTGATAAATATTAATAGTCCCGATCCATCATTGACGTTAAATATAGACGATTTACCATTTCCGTTTACGCCAAAATTTGAAATCCTCCTGAAAAATGAAGCCGGCGAGGATTATGCCGAGTTTAAAATAAAACACAGGGAACATGGCGACAAACCGTTTGGTTTTTCTTTGACGGTAGAGGCAAGAGCCGACCTTAATTACACCGTGACATTCTAGGAGAGCGATAGTGAAGAAGTTTTTAGTAATTATTTTATGTTCGCTCTTCTTATTTCCCCTCTATGCGCAGGAAGAATCGCAGGAGGAGGAATTACAGGAAGAAAAGCCAAAAAAATCTATTTCCTTTGCGCGCAGGCATTTTGAAATTGGAATTGACGCTGGCATGGGAATTGACAATAATTTATTTAAGGGCAGTGAATTTTTAAAGAAAGAAATTCTTATAGATTTGACGCAGTTAGAAAACGATATTGGTGACGACGGGTGGAATATTAATTTTGATATACCGGCGGGTTTTTTTATCAATATAAAAAACATTAAAATAGGCAAAGGAATATGGGGTTTTGGTTTTTCTTCCGAATTAGACGGCAGATTAAACCTCAACACGCCAAAATCCTTTTTTGATCTTATTACCGAAGGAAATATTGAAAAGCGTGATTTTGAAGGAACCTTTAGCGCGTCCGGAAGGTTGTTTTTAGGCAACGGACTGAACGTATCTGCAAAATACGGGAAACTCCGTCTTGGCGTAAAACCGGTTATTTACACTCCTTTAATGTTTATTCCCAGATCGGGCATTGATTATAAATTTGTTACGAATGAATCAATTTCGATGACAACACAGGGAGCTATCAAAGTATATACTCCAGTTACAGAGGACGGCGGGCTGGATTTAAGTTTAGGCGCAGATATTTCCTTGAACGGCGAGTATGAGCTTTTACGTTTCCTTGATGTCGGCGGGAGCATTTCCAATATCCCGCTTTATCCCGCCGAGATGCGGAATCAAACCTTATATTCATTGTCCGGTTTTAATATTAATATTGAGGGAGAAGAATTAATGGGCGGAAATGCGCCTGAAATGCCGCCTGTTAAATTTGACAAGAAATATGTCGCATCAGACCAGAGGGTTTTTCGCCCGTTTAAAATGGATCTGTATGCCAGATATAAGCCGCTGTCAAATGAAAAACTGGTTATCATACCAAACATAGGGTTCTCTGTAGATATAAACGATGTGATTGGCTATTTTAACGCCGGGGTCGAAGGGCGGTTAAATTTAATTGATTTGTTCATTCTCAGTCTTAGTACGGGCTACGAAGAGTCCATATGGATACATAAGCTGGGTTTTGCCCTCAATTTAAGAGCATTTGAGATGGATTTAGCCGTCTCCCTGCGATCTGAAGATTTTGTAGGCAGTTTTCAAGCGCAAGGTATAGGCGTTAATTTTGGATTGCGTTTGGGCTGGTAATTAACCGCCGGATGGCTTTTAATAGTCTTTTTTTTAGTTTTTAGCGTTATTTTATATTCTGTTAACTATTTCCTTTCTTATTTGTTTAACAAAAGCGAGATGTCGGTGTCTAAATTTCTGTGCAGAAACTGTGGAAAAGTGCCGATAATGAAGAGCCGTGAACTCTTTACAGAAATTTACGATTTTTTTGGTTTTAGCAGCGGTCTTTTCCTCAGGAAAGCTTGCATCGGAGGAGTTGATCCATGTAGTGGGGAAGGGGGAGACTGTTTATTCAATCTCCCGTTTTTACAGGGTAGGTCCGGAGGAGCTTATGAAAGCAAACGGTATTACCGATCCTTCCAAACTTCAGGTTGGCAAAAAGCTGATAATACCTTCTTCCGCATTTTCGGATATTAACGTAACAACCGCGGAGACAACATCTGTTTCGTCCGTTACGGCAGTTCCCGATCCGGTAAGCGCCCAAATTCCAACCAATGATTACAAGGTGGCAAAGGGCGACACTCTTTACAGCATTGCAAAAAAACACGGCATTAGCTTGCAGGTATTACAGGATGTTAACAAATTCGCGCACAATCATGTGATTAAGGCCGGCGATGTTATCAAAGTACCCGGTAAAATCGCTCCAACCGTAACAGCACAGAGCAAGCCGGCGGGAAATTCTTCCAGGACAGACAGTCCGGCAGCCGGTATTTTATCCATGCGCTGGCCTGTGACTCCCAAAGAAATCGCGTATATGACCGGACAAATGGGAGTCGTCGTGCAGGGCGAACACAACGAACCGGTCAAAAGTTTGATTCAGGGGAAGGTGATTTCCGCCGGTCCCTGGCGTAAATTCGGCAAAGTGGCGATTGTCGAAGCGGCGGGAGGTTATTTTTACATGTACGGCGGCTGTGAAAGCCTGTCGGTAAAAGTGGGAGATAAAATATCCGCCGGAACGGAACTTGGGAAATTGGGCATTAACGCCGTATCTGAGAAACCTCAGCTTTTTTTCATGGTATTTCGCAGTGATGTTCCGATAGATCCGGCAAAAGCTCCCAGAGCCGGCGGAAATGTTAAAATTTAAGGGGTGATTTATGGAAGCGGAATTAAAAATTGAAAAGAAAATAAAAAGACCCAAAAAGAATTTGGAGAAAAATAAAAAAACTAAACCGCATAAAGAATCCGATCCGCTGGCGTTGTATTTCAGGCAAATTTCCAGATTTCCCCTGCTGACCATTCAGGAAGAGCAGAATATCGGCGAAAAAATCGTCAGTCTGCGGGCAAAGTTAAAGGAACTTGAGTCCGACAAAAAGAAAAACAAAAATATTGATTACAGCAATGAAAAAACCGCTCTTGAGCGCGCCCTTCTTTTGTATAAAAACAGAATGATAAATTCCAATTTGCGCCTTGTAGTGTCGATAGCGAAGAATTATCAGCACCGCGGGCTTTCACTTTTGGATTTGATCGATGAAGGAAACATCGGGCTTATCGAAGCGGTTGAACGCTTTGACTACACAAGAGGCTGCCGCTTTTCAACATACGGCACATGGTGGATAAGGCAGGCGATTATCAAAAGCATAGCGGACAAGGGGCGCGTTATTCGCATACCAATCCACATGCTCAACACGATAAAAAAATGTTATTATATCGCGAAACAGCTTACGCAGGATTTGGGACGCGACCCCAGAGACGAAGAGCTGTCCGAGTATTTGGGAGTTCCGATCAATAAGGTTAAGGAAATTGTCAAACTTTCTCAGGAAACGACAAGCCTTGATACCATTGTGGACGACGGAAATCTTACCCGCCTTGCAGACCTGATTAAAGACGATAATATGTCCGAACCCTTTGAAATGGTCTTTTCCATGACATTGCAGGAAACAATGGGCGGAATACTTTCGCAGTTATCCGACAGAGAAATGAAAATAATCCAGCTTCGCTTCGGTCTGACAGGCGAAAACCCGCTTACACTCGAAGAAACCGGAAAATGTTTAGGCATCACCCGCGAACGCGTCCGCCAAATTCAGGAAAAAGCCATCTGGAAACTGCGCACCATGAGCGAAATGAGAGAACTGAAAGAAAACGCCTGAAAAAATTATTCGATAAAACATCATGCTAAGACGTAAAGAATTTTTTACCACGAACCATCACGAACTTATGCTAAAGTTATTTTTTTCTTGTTTGTGTTGGTTCGTTTTGTTCGTGGTTAAATAGTTATCCCCCGTATACCGCGATCATCACTCCCGCGGCGATGGCAGTGCCGATTACTCCGGCTACGTTTGGACCCATCGCGTGCATAAGCAGGAAGTTGCCGGGGTCGTATTCAAGACCGACTTTGTTTGAAACGCGGGCTGCCATTGGGACGGCGGAAACTCCGGCGGAGCCGATGAGCGGGTTGATCTTTTCTTTCAGGAAAAGATTCATGAACTTTGCGACCAATACGCCGGCGGCGGTTGCGATGCAGAACGCCAAAAGTCCCATTACGACGATGATGAGCGAAGAGGGGTTGAGGAACTTTTCCGGGGTCATCTGACTGCCGACTCCCAATGAGAGGAACATCGACACGATATTCATGAGTTCGTTTTGCGCCGTGTTGGAAAGCCTGTCTACAACGCCGATTTCCCGAAGGAAGTTGCCGAACATAAGGCAGCCGATTAACGGAGCCGCGGCGGGAATAAGCAGAATCGCGAGAGCGAACACCACCATCGGGAACGCTATTTTTTCCTTCTTGGGAACTTCGCGTAACTGCTTCATTCTGATAAGACGCTCTTTATGTGTAGTGAGCAGTTTCATAATCGGCGGCTGGATCATTGGGACAAGCGCCATGTATGAATAGGCGGCTACCGCTACAGTCGCCAGCAGTTTCGGGGCAAGTTTTGCCGCGATGTAAATTGTTGTCGGACCGTCCGCGCCGCCGATGATAGACACGGCGCAGGCTTCTTTTGGGTTAAAGTTAACGCCGGGTATGAAGTTTGCGAGGCTGAGAAAGAGCATCGTGCCGAAAACGCCGAACTGCGCCGCCGCGCCGAGAAGCGCGGTCTTTGGGTTGGCGATAAGAGGACCGAAATCGGTCATTGCCCCGATACCGATAAAAATGAGAAGCGGGAAAAATTCGTTGCCCACCCCCGCGTTGTAAATTACGTTGAGGAATCCCTGATGTTCAAATATGTGCAACTCTTCGTTCCACACGCCGGGGCTGTCCATGCCCGCGATTGGAATATTCGCGAACACTATGCCGAAACCGATTGGAACCAAAAGAAGAGGCTCAAAGTTTTTTGCGGCTCCCAGATAAATTACAAGCAAGCCGACAAGAATCATGATAAGTTCCTGCAAGCCTGTTACGGTGAAATCACTACCCGCTGTGTCCTTCATTTTAATTACATCGGTCATGAAGGCGTAGATACCTGTTGTGTGGGCGATATTTTTTATAAATTCTCCCAGCGAAACGCGCGGCAGATCTTTGCTTCCGGGAATTATACCTTCTGGATTATTCCACGAAGGAGGTTCTTCCTGTGCGGCGGCGGCTTGCGCCTGCGCCCTTACGTTGAAAGCGGAATTGATAAAGGTAAACGCGAACGCGCCTGCCATTATGATCAAGCAGACCTTAACGATAAATATCGGGTCTTTTTTTGTGTTTAACATTTCAATTTCCTTTATCCAATTTCCGCTATAGGCTGTTGGGAAGCGACTTGAGTTCCGGCAGGCACAAGGAAGTGAACCTTGCCCGCGGCGGTGGATTTAATTTCCAGTTCCATTTTCATGGATTCGATAATTAAAACTGTGTCGCCTGATGAAACCTGCGCGCCTTCGCTCACCGCGTAACGCAGAACGGTTCCCGCAACAGGCGCGGGTATTACTGCGCCGCCGGAAGAAGCCGCTACAGCCGGAGCAGGGGCTGCCTGTGGAGCGGGAGCGGCGGCAGGAGCCGCAACAGGCGCCCCCCCGCCGATTTCCGCGATAGGCTGCTGCGCCGAAACCTGAGTTCCGGCGGGCACAAGGAAGTGAACCTTGCCCGCGGCGGTGGATTTAATTTCCAGTTCCATTTTCATGGATTCGATAATTAAAACTGTTTCGCCGGATTTCACTTCCGCGCCTTCCGCCGCGACATAGCGAAGAACGGTTCCCGCTACAGGAGCGGGAATTGTCGCTCCTCCGCCGGAGGAACCGCCGCCTGAAGGAGCAGCCGCGCTTACCGGAGCAGGAGCGCCAGTTGAAACAGCGGCTACTGTTCCCGCCGGAGAAACTGTAACAGAGTAGTTAATTCCGTTTACATTAACGTTGTATTTTTCCGCCTGACCCGCGGCTTTCGCGGCGGGAGCGGCAGGCGCGTCGGCTTCGGGTTTAAAAACCACAGGTCCCTGAGAGCGTTTCTTGAAGAATTCGGGAGCGACCTTCGGGAACATCGCGTATGTCAGAACGTCCTCTGTAGTAACCGTGCTTGTGCCTAAAAGTTTTTTTGCTTCATCTTCAAGTTTTGAATATTCATCGGGAATATCATCAGCAGGGCGGTGGGTGATTTCTTTTTCCATTTTAAGAGCGTCAAGCGCTTTTTTTACGACATCGGAATTTTTGGGAGCGGGGCACGCGCCGTATTTTCCAGCCATCAAGTCCTGGAACTCGCCGGAGAGTTTGTTGTAACGTCCGAACAGCACGTTGAAAACCGCCTGCGTTCCTACGATCTGGCTTGTAGGAGTTACCAGCGGCGGATAGCCCGCGTCTTTTTGAACGACTTCGATCTCTTTAAGAACATCGTCTATTTTATTTGAAGCGCCCTGTTCCTTAAGCTGGCTTTCAAGGTTGCTTAACATTACGCCGGGAACCTGACTTGCCAGGATTCGGGTATCCGCGCCGAGGAAGCTGGACTCGAATTTCTTGTAGTTCTTGCGCACCTCGCGGAAATATGCCGCGATTTCGAGTAACAGTTTGTTGTCAAGCCCGGTGTCGTACTCTGTGCCTTTTAAAATCTCGACCATTGTCTCTGTGGGGCTGTGGCTTGTGCCCATCGACATTGACGAGATTGTTGTGTCAAGGATTTCCGCTCCCGCCTCGGCGCACTTGGTAAGGGTCGCCACGGACATTCCCGTTGTCGCGTGGGTGTGGATTTCGACAGGGAGGCTCGTTACTTTCTTGATAGCCTTTACAAGCTCGTATCCTTCGTAGGGTTTAAGAAGTCCTGCCATGTCCTTGATACAGATAGAGTCCGCGCCGATGTCAACAAGCTGTTTGGCGAACTCGGCGTACTTTTCTATTGTGTGAAACGGCGTTACGGCGTAAGAAATTGTCGCCTGAATGTGCTTGCCGGTTTTTTTAGCGGCTTCTGTCGCCATTTTAAAGTTGCGCGGGTCGTTTACCGCGTCAAAGATGCGGAATATATCGACGCCGTCTTTCGCGGCGTATTCCACGAACTTGGCGACTACGTCGTCGGCATAGTGCCGGTAGCCCAAAAGGTTCTGGCCGCGCAGCAGCATCATTATTTTTGTATTGGGCAGGGCTTTTTTAAGCTTTTTCAGCCTCTCCCACGGGTCTTCGTTCAGGAAGCGGATACAGGAGTCGAATGTGGCTCCTCCCCAGGCTTCCAGGGCAAAAAAGCCGACTTTGTCGAGCTTGTCGCAAATTGGCAGCATATCCGCGGTAACCATGCGGGTAGCGAAAAGAGATTGATGAGCGTCGCGCAGCACCAGATCGGTTAATTTTACTTTAGGCATTTTTTCCTTCCTTTTGTTTTAGGTTAATTG
>JAISSH010000096.1 GCA_031273265.1 Treponema sp. | reverse complement strand
AGCAATAATATCTCAGGTCTGTATTCAAAGTGCATTGTGTCGATCAAATCCCATTTGCCGCCCCAGACAAAACCGTGTTCTTCAAAAATTTTGACAACTGATTCCGGCGGCAGATAATAATTATTTTCAGTTTTTTTGCCGGAGTTCCACCGCCAATAAGTTTGACGCCCTTTCAGGTCTCTGGGCAGCAGATCGACAGCAGTGCCGTAAGAGTGATTGCTTCGACGGTTAGTGTGCGCTATAACGCGCCAATTCCAGCCGTAGGTTGGCGGACTGGTTTGCAGTTCGGCGATCCATTCATTGATAGACGGGTCGGTTCTGGCGGCAATACGGATATTTTCTGTTACGCGATCAAATAAAGGTTTTATATGAGAATGAATAAGCATCTTTACGCCGAGAAACGAATATTTTTCCTGCAAATCCCAGCTCTCATCTTCCGCCGGCGAAGCATACAGCGCGTCAAATAAAAAAGAAGAGCCAATGGAGTAAACAGGATACCTAAACGCGAGCCGTCTCTGTCTGTCACCGCCAACCCACGGATACGCATAAAAGTCATAAGGCTGATAATTTTCCCACTGTTCGCGTAATTTTTCCGGCAAAAATCTGCCGTGCGCGTAGTAAAAACGCGTACCGTTGATCATCATAGTCCAGTCATTGTCACGAAACTCCACGGCGGAAATTTTGTCAGGATAGGCTTTGGAAAAGATTAGCATAATATTTTTCTGAGCGTCCAAATTGTCATTAATGGCTGCAGTTGAAGGCACTCGCGCCGAAATTTCTTCTTGAGAAAATTTTTCCGCCGATCCGCCGAAAGAATGACAGCTAACCAACAGCCATGCCGATAAAATACCGAAGCTGAAAATTAACGACAACTTTCGAGTAATATCTTTTCTATGAGGCAGTTTAATCATGTTGTACCCTTGTCGAGACGCAGGCAATGAACGGACAAATCGGCGCGGCGTTACGCGCTATTACTCGTCCGCTTCCTGCACCTTGAACTCAGCGCGCGCCTTGATTACATCATCGGCTATTCTGCCGGAAATTGGCGCGTAATGACTGAATGCCACGATGAACGAGCCTGTTCCCGATGTAATTGAACGCAGGTCTATCGAATAACGGAGAAGTTCCGCCTGCGGGACTTCGGCGCGTATCTCCGCGATGCCGCCCGCCGAATCCTGCCCAAGAATTTTACCGCGTTTGCTGGAAAGATCGCTCATCACGTCGCCGAGGTACTTTTCTTCGACAAAGACCGTCAATGTCATAATCGGTTCAAGAAGCGTCGGATTTGCCTGCTTCATGGCATCGCGGAAAGCGTTGCGCGCGGCGAGCTTGAATGACAATTCAGAAGAATCTACCGGGTGATATTTGCCGTCCACAATCTTCACTTCTACGTCAACAACGGGATATTGCGCCATCGTACCATGCGCCATTCCTTCAACTACGCCCTTTTCTACGCCGGGAATGTAGTTCTTCGGGATTGCGCCGCCAAAAATAGCGTTTACAAACTGGTAATTTTCGCCGCGCGCAAGAGGGGAAATTTCGAGTAACACTTTTCCGTACTGTCCGTGACCGCCAGTCTGCTTTTTATGCGTGTATTCGGCGTTTGCCTTTTTGGTAATTGTTTCGCGGTAGGCGACTTTGGGAACGTGAGTTTCAATTTCAATTTTCTGATTGGTTTTGATTTTGTCAAGAATGATGTTGATCTGCAATTCGCCCATGCCGGAAATGACGGTCTCTTTTGTTTCACCGTTAAAATGATAACGGAACGTTTTGTCTTCTTCCGCGGCGCGTACAAGGAATTCGCCGAGCTTGTCATCATCTTTTTTCGCAACCGCGTTAACCGCCACCGAGTGAACCGGTTCCGGCAGGCGCAGGGGCACAAAGGTAAGCCCACTGTCCGCCGCGGCTAAAGTGTCGTTGGTTTTCAATGTCGCGGATTTTGTGATGATGCCGACATCGCCGGCGAAAAGCTCCTTCACTTCTTCAAGTTTCTTACCTTGACATGTGTACAATTTTCCAATCCGCTCTTTTTTGTTTTCTGAAACATTAATCGCCTCACTGTCTGCGGCAAGTTTACCCGTAACAACTTTAAGCCATGAAAGTTTTCCTGAAAACTGATCGTAAGTTGTTCTGATAACAAGCGCCGACACAGGTTTATCCGGGTCGATAGGAATCTGCGTTTCCTTGCCTTCGGAGTCAATCATCATATCTTTTGCCGATTTGGGGTTAGGTGCAACATCGGTAATAAAATCAATTAATGGAATAATGCCGGAATTTTTCAACGGAGAGCCGGCAAAGGCGGGGACGTATTTATTTTCAGCCAGAGCTTTTACCAGCCCGGTTTTCATTTCTTCGGGGGAAAGAGAACCATTTTCAATGTATTTTTCCATCAAACTGTCGTCCCCTTCGGCAGCGGCTTCAATCAATTTTTCACGCGCCGAAGCGACAGCATTTTTTAATTCGTCGGGAATGGGACTCTCTTTTTCGACAGCGTCATTCTGCGCGAGATACGCTTTTTCGTGCAGTACATCGATCACTCCCTTGAAACCGCCGCCGCTTCCCATTGGCAGTGTAATCGCAACAGGCTCAACTTTGAATTTTTCTTTTATATCAGCCAGAGTTCTGGTAAAATCAGTTTGGTCGTTATCAAGTTTAGTTATGAAAACGCCCCTCGGTTTTCCCCTTCCATCAAGATTTCGCCAAAGTTTGACAGTTTCAATCTGGACGCCGGATTTTCCGTCCACAGTTAAAAGCGCAAGTTCCGCCGCGCGGAAACATAAAATAACGTCGCCAGTAAAATCGGAAGAACCGGGAGTATCAAAAATATTGACCTTCACCCCGTTCCGTTCGACATGACCCATTGCGGCGTGTATCGAGATTTTCCGTTCGATTTCTTCCTGAGTGGAATCGCTTGTGGTTTTACCGGATTCCAGAGTTTCCGCCCGTTGAATTACACCACCGGTAAACAGTAAATGTTCAAAAAGCGTAGTTTTTCCAGTCTGACCATGACCGGCAATAGCGATATTTCTGATATTGTCTGTTGAATGGCTCACAGGCGCTCCTTTTGGAAATTGTTTTCCGTGTTTTTATTCTTTTTAATATATTGACCCGGTACGCCCGGATTGTCAAGGAAAAAACCATGCCGGAAAACAGCCAAACTTGTATAAAAATCGTCTTAGGGTCATAATGAGGCATGAAATCAATTACCAAAGAATTGTGGTTTAACACCAAAAAACCGCGTGAATTCATCAATATAACAGGTGAAGTTGAAGCCCTGCTGAGGGAATCGGGTATTCAAGAGGGACTGTGCCTCGCAAACGCAATGCACATTACCGCCAGCGTTTTTATCAATGACGATGAGTCCGGCCTGCACCACGACTTTGACGTGTGGCTGGAAAAACTCGCTCCCCATGAGCCGGTTTCGTTCTATCATCATAACAACGGCGAAATAAACGCGGACGCTCACCTGAAGCGGCAGATTATGGGGCGCGAAGTGGTCGTCGCCATCACAAGCGGCAAACTCCACCTCGGCCCCTGGGAGCAGATTTTCTACGGCGAGTTTGACGGCCAGCGCAGGAAGCGCGTGTTGATTAAGATTATTGGGGAGTAAAGGCAATTATGAACAAGCGCTTTTTTCTTATATTATCTTTTTTTGCTGTCATAAGCATAACGTTTTTTTTTTGTATAATATTTTCTGATGATCATGAGTTGTCAAAACAGGAACTTAGTAATATTAGTATTGGTTCTACTGATCGATCTTCTTCTTATACCACGGAACGGATACCGGTACTGCATAAAATAAACGCGGTAAACGAACAACTGCCACGACTGCCATTCAGTACCAGCGCCCACATGGAATATTTAAATGATCCTTTGACATTTGTAAATCTGCCGGACGGCGGTATTCCGAATGGGAACACCGCAGTTGTGGGAAGCGATGTCTGTCTTTTTTATCCGGTAAACAGTATTTCTTCGGAAGCAGAACTGGAAAGACTTCCCGTCGGGGAGCCAATTCCCTTTGCGACTATCATTCCACTGGGAGATAAACTGGAGAGCGGTGATAGAGAAAAGTCCGATATGTTTG
>JAISSH010000056.1 GCA_031273265.1 Treponema sp. | reverse complement strand
GCGGTCTTGCCGACGCCCGGCTCTCCGATAAGCACGGGGTTGTTCTTTGTACGGCGCGAAAGCACCTGCATACAACGGCGGATTTCCTCATCGCGCCCGATTACGGGATCGAGTTTTTCCTGTCGCGCAAGCGCGGTCAAGTCGCGGCAGTAGCGATCCAGCACCTGATACTTTTCTTCGGGGTTCTGATCGGTAACGCGAGAGTTACCGCGCACCTGTTTCAGCGCGCCAAGGATCGCGTTTTTGTTCACGCCAGCTTTTTTGAGCAGGTCGGCAACTTTGCCTTCACCAGCGGACATCGCGATAAGGATATGTTCGGTGGAGACAAACTCGTCTTTCAGAGACGAAGCCTCAACTTCGGCTTTCGCCAAAACTTTCGACATCGCCGAAGAGAAAAAAACCTGCGCCGCCTCGCCGTAAACTTTTGGCGTTCCTTTTACAAGCGCCTCGACATCGTCCGTAAGCCTGCCGACGTCGCCCCCGATCCGCTCAATAATCGGCGCAACGATTCCGTTCTCCTGCTGAAGAAGCGCGAGCAGAAGGTGTTCGCCCTCAATTTGGGAATGGTCGTTTTTCTGCGCAATCCCGGCGGCTTCGTTCAACGCCTCCTGCGCTTTTATTGTAAATTTGTCGTAGTTCATGGTTAACCTCAATTTTTTTTATTATAATACGATTTTTATAATCAACAAGCCCGCCTTCAGGCAAGCGCCATACACCAGCGCGCCGTATATAGGGCGGAGACAATATATGAAAGATGATGTCATTCCTCCGCTGGGTGATTTTGCCCGTTCTGGGGAAAAAATTAACCAACTCAAAAAATGGAAAATCGGCAAAGCTGAAAAATGGCTGGTTAATAATGCTAAAAACATTGGAATTGATATTGATGGATTTGAACACGAAATAACAGATCATTTCAAAAACCACGTATTAAAAAAACATGGAAACAAAGAAAAAGAAATGATGAGAGGGCAAATAGCTATCATTGAAGACGATTTTGAAAAAATTTCTGATGTTGTTAAAAACCCAGATCATGCAATGATAGGAGCAAAAAGGAACGATAAAGATGTTTTTTACTATGTTAAAAAAATGGAAGATGGAACAACTTTATACGTAGAAGAAGTACTAAACAGTGATGAGAATAAAAGTTTGCGAAGTAAAACAATGTTTAAAAGGAAAAAAGATGTTAATGAAGGCAAGTTAAAGAAAATTGTTTTAATGAACAATAAAACTGACATAACAAATGCAAAGATAATTAGCCCAGGCACTGGAAGCAATCCCAGCTATAAAGCGGAAAATCCGCCGATGGCTGCTAACCCCATCCAACCAACAGACCAATTATCTACTTAAAAACATAATACCATCTTCCCAGAATGTCAATAGGAAAAATAAAAAATCCCAGCAATAAATTTTTTTGTTCTTTTTTTAGCGGGCTAAATTTCCGGTTTTTTTACAGTGGTTGCATCCCAGCACATGAACATGGTTGCGTCCGCCGGGGCGTTCAAACATACGGCAAATCAGATAGTCGTTGATGTCCATATCCGTGCCGCAGACAGGACAACGTCTTGGAACAGCTCTTTCCAAACAGCTAAAACATCCGCGAATATACATCAATCTGTCCCTGCCGCCCGTGAGGGACGGAAAAGCTACGGATTTTACCAGTTCTCCCCTGTCAAGTTTCATAGAACATACTGGGCAGACTTGCGGGTCTCCGGGCGCTCCCATAACGTTTTTCTTTTTTCTCCAGTCTCTCCACGGAAACCAGCCGGGATAGAAAGGCGACAACGGGCTGAAAAAAATCGTGTATCCAAACCAAAGCAGGATGATACCGGCGACAATCAGAGAGAATGTTTGGACAAATATGCTGAATGCTCCCATAATTTCCTATTTTAAGTTATAATTTTTTAATGGCTACCTTGTTTATTATCGGCACGCCGATTGGAAATTTGGGCGATATTAGTTTCCGGGCGGTAGAAATATTGAAAAGTGTCGATCTTGTGGCGTGTGAAGACACCCGCCGTACCCTGAAACTGCTTACTCATCTGGGAATTCGGGTAAAAATGCTCTCCTGCCGTTCGCAAAACGAGGAATTTGCGGCGGAAAAAGTGCTGGAAGCTCTGAAACAGGGGAAAACAGTGGCTTACGCAAGCGACGCGGGTACTCCCGCCCTGAGCGATCCCGGCGCGGTACTGGCGGCGGCTGCGGCTCAGGCGGGGCACGACGTAATTCCCATTCCGGGACCGTCGGCTTTTGCAGCCCTTTTAAGCGTTTCGGGCGGCAGGGACAAAACCGTCATTTTTGAGGGTTTTTTGTCGCCAAAACCGGGTCGGCGCAAAAGCCGCCTGAGGGAACTAATGGCAATGGACGCCGCCTGCGTCATTTATGAATCTCCATTCCGGGTGCTTAAGCTGTTGGGGGACATTGCCGAAATTGACAACATGCGCTATGTTTGTATTGGACGCGAAATGACAAAGATTCATGAGGAGTACCTAAGGGGTACGGCGGCTGAAATTCTCGATTTTTTGAGCCAAAAAAAGGAACAAATCGGCGAATTTTCTTTGTATATATCTGGTAATAATTTAAAATAGCTGGTAAACTTATAGTATATTGTTGCCGATAATAGGGTATAGGTAGGGTATGAGTATGACAGTAAACAGGATAAGTCATTTAGATCCCGTTCCTCCCGGCAAGAAACCGGGAAGAACCGATCAGGTGGGGGGGAGTGACAGGACTGATACAATCAACCTTTCGGCTGAGGCAAAAGAAAAGGCTGAAAAGTATCAGGTTTTAGAACTTATTAAGTCCGCCCCGGATCTGGATGAGGCCCGGATTGCTGAACTCAGGCAGAAGATTGATGATCCTGCGTATTTGAACGACAGGGTTATCAACGCAACGGCGGATAAGATTCTAAGCGCATGGTTTGCGTAGGATAAAGCAAGCCGTGTTTAGGCGTTCGACCACTCGACCACTTGAAAAAGCGGTCAGGTGACCGGACGCTTTTTTTTACTTTATGAAACGACGGGAATAGAGATGGATTTTTCATTTAAATTTGATCCAGAAGTAATCATCGGGGCTGATACTTTGAGCCTTGCCGGTACGGCTTGCAGCCGTCACGGTGAGCGGGTAATGATTGCCGCCGATCATGATTTGGACACACAAGTTGTAAACAGATTGAAGGATATCCTTGAAGATTCCGGCGTTAAAGCGATTGTATTTGACGGCGTTCATGAAGATTCTTCTGCTGACATGGCAGATAACATCGTCGAACTTGGACGCGCCGCTCATTGCAACGCGGTAATCGGCATTGGCGGCGGCAAAGCGCTTTTAATAGCGCGTATGGCGGCGATAATGGCTCCGTCAAGAATCACTTCTTTTGAACTGCTGGACGGGCGGAAAATCACGGAAAAATTTCTTCCGTTTATCGCCGTTCCAACCGCCGGTTTAGATCCATTTGCTTTTACCGAATTTTTTATCGCGGCAGACCCCCGCGATCGTATTGTCAAATCTGTCTATTCACCTCACGGGCTGAACGCCGCCGTTGTTATCGACAGCGCGTTGTTTAAATTTCCTTCCGTTTCGTCCGTAGCAATGGAAATTTTCAACGGTTTCATGGCGGCAATAGAAGCCTACTGTTCCTCAAAGGCAAATTTTCTCTCCGACGCGCTTCTGGAACGAGCTTTGAATTTTTACGCGAAATTAATAAAAGGCGGCGCAAACGGCTTGAACGCGGTAATTTCCGCCGATCCAAACAGCGGCGCGTCAACGGCAAACAATCTTCTTGATACATACGCGCAGGCGTGTTTCCTCACCTCTCTTGGAAGCGCGGCAAGCTCTCCCGGCATCGGCGCGGCTCTTTCGTACGCGATTACCGCGCGTTTCCACGATGTTAAACAACAGTGCGCCGCCGCGCTTCTGCCTTTCATTACCGAACGTCTTGCCGCCGCCCGTCCCGAAAAAATGTCGCGCGTCGCATCTTTCCTCGGCAACACAAAAGCCGCTTCTGTCGCCGAAGCCGCCAATTCCGCCTCCGCCTCTATCCTCCGCTCAATGGAAGCGTTCGGCATAAAACCCAGCCTTAAAGAATTCAACCTCCCTCTGGACAAACTGACCGCCGCCGCCGATGCCGCGCGCAAACTTGAATTTGTTTCCAATTCGCCGTGGACTGTCTCCGAAGACGATATTTTCGAGATTCTGAAAAAAATAACGGCTTAGTCTATCAATAACCGTCAGACAGGGCGCGGTTCACATCGCGCTGGTACAGTTCCTGATACACAAGGTTGCGGGTTTTCAGTTTGTCTTTTACTTCTTTGGTAAATGGCATGTAACGCCAGAAAGTTCCGCGCACGTCTTTATCAAGTTTTTGTATGCCTTCCGCTTCTTTTGTCATCCACAAAATGTAATCCTGAATAAAAAATTCTTTTATATCGCCCTTTAGTTTTTGGGACTGAAACCACTGGTAGTAATGTCCTGTAAGCCCTTCTTCCATCCAGTAAAAAGAAGCTTTCTCTTTTGCTACCTGCCAGCGGAGATCGGCTACCGCGTAAAGGACAGCGAGGTATAAATTTTTCGGGTACATGGGAACTACAATTCGTCCGCGGCTTGTGGCGCGGTTAAAACGGTCGAACGGCTCCCAGCAAAAACCTGTGTCGCCGTAAGTGGGTAACAGCAAAACAAACGGAACAATGCGGTTCAATTTGTTTCTGTAAACACGGCAAAAAACTTCGGAGTCGACACTTTCTATTTTTGCAAGAATGGTGATGACATTTTCCCGCGTGGCAATATCGTTTGGTCCGCAGTGGAAATATTCACCGGTAAGAATCGGAAAGTGATTCCCCTGTCTTCCGCAGGTCATTTTTGCCATTTTACGAACTGTGTCAAATTCGGCGTCTATCGCTCCAACATCTACTTCAATAGCCCCGCCTTCTGCGTCAACTTTATCAGATAACACCTGAACATCCGCCTCCGCGCTGATATAGTCCTTTATGCTCACTTCAACATCATGATCGTTTTTTAATAAATTTTTAAGCAAATTCTGAATTTCATTGATAGCGGATTTTTGTCTTTCGCTTAAACAATCGCTGACTTCGGAATATTCGCGTAACGGCGTATGTTCAAAGATAGCGTCCATACGGTTATGAATAAAATTCTCTATTTCTATCCGTTCTTTGTCTTTTTGTCTCAACATAACTCTTGCGCCGTCAAGTTTGCCCTGCGATTTTTCCAGTAACTGCTGTAATTTTGACTGGACATTGTTTTTGGCTACTTTTACTTCATCGGTTGTAGATGGACGAATCGCGCTTGTTCCAACCGCCTTGAGCCATTCGTCCAAATAATAAACCGGCTGTTTGTAACTGTTTTCCAGAATGATTCTGCTGAAAAGCGCTCTTGAATCGGCGCTGAGAAAAGTTGGGTGCAAAATCGCATAACGAAGCAGGTATTTTTTTGGCGCGGGCAAATTGCCTGAGGCTTTTCGCGCGACGTTAAAAAGATAATCCCAATACGGCGGAATAAACTGCTGGCGGAAAACGCTGCGATCCTTTGGGTCTTTGGTTGTAAGGTATTTTTGCAGAATACTGTGGACTCTCTGCGCTATATCGCCTTCGTTTGAAAGAGCCGTTTTGTAATAATTCGGGTCGTTGAGAAAATCCTGCGGATTGTCTTCAAGACGCTTTGTTATTTGAGGAAATCCGTCAACGGTTAGATCAACGCCCTGATCTTCTTTGGACTTGGAATTGTTATCGCCGCCGAAAATGTCGCTAAAATCGGGAGGGGGACCGTTATCCGCGCCTGCTGTTCCCAATAAAGCGGCAAGTTCGGGGTCCATTTCACCCTGATATGCACGCTCAGCCATACTTTAATGATAAAATCTTTCACGCCTAATGTCAATAATAACTACGCGCGCTACTGTACAAAACAGCCCATTTTGAGTACTTTTTATTGAAGGCACAGCCTTTGGCGATTTTTTGATATGGAGTGTAATATGAAACGTAGTAATATATTGTTATTTTTATTTTGTATATCGTCCGTTTTGTTTGCCCAGAACAATCCCTTTTTTGAAGGAGCGGGCGGCGCGGGGATTCGAATCGCGGTCTTACAGCCTTCGGGCAGCGGTCTTTCGCCGCAGGAACAGTGGCTGTTACGCCTTGTGCAAAGCACGCTTACCGGAGACTTCAACAAGTTCAGCGCGATGACGGTGATAGACCGTCAAAATCTGGATAAAATTATGGGCGTGCAGAACGAGTCGCTTTCGGGGAATTATTCGGAGGCTGATTATATCAGCATAGGGAATTTGACCAACGCCCGTTTTATTCTTGCGGGAACAATTACAAAAACAGGAAACGGTTTTATGCTGGAATTGGCTGTTTCCGACGCGCAAACGGGCGTGAGGACGGCTTCGTTCACTCCTAAGAATTGTTCACTCGATGAATTGCAAAGCACCTCTGTTGTAAGACAGGCGTCGGAAGAACTGCTCGCGCAAATGGGCGTAAAATTAACCGCTATCGGAAAACAGACGATGCAGGAAAGCATTTCCGCAGTTCCTCAGGCGGCGTCCGGCGCGGATGCAAACGCCAGCGCTTCATCAACGGTTACTGACGTAAACGGACGGCGGCTTTCTTTTATCGAATACCTTTCACAAACCGCCGACGCGCTTTACGCGGTTGGCGAAACGCGGGACGCGCTTTACTATTACAGAAGCCTTGCATCTTATTACCCCGGCTATTACAAAGGCTGGCTCGGCATTGTCCGCTGTTTTTCAACTAACTATACCAATTTTGATTTTATCGACAGCGAAGTTTACATGGAACGCGCTTCCATAACGGCGGCGACTAACGCGGAAAAACAGGAAGTTCAAAAAGTCCGCGCCGTGTTTGACGCGCAATGGTCGCGTATTGAGGCGCAGAGAAAACAGCGTGCAATTGAAGACGCGCGGCGTCGCGAGGACAACTTTCAGCGCATGGCTTTCAAACAGGAGAATGGCACGCTTGTTGAGTACAGGGACAGCAAAGAAGAAGTTATCATTCCGCCTGAAGTTACCGTGATTGGCGACGCCGCTTTCCGGCAAAACGGCAGATTAAAGCGGGTCGTGCTTCACAACAGAGTTACCGCCATAGGCAGAAACGCTTTCGCAAACTGCACAGGTCTTGTTGAAATTGTCATTCCTTCGAGCGTTACGAGCATTGGCGCAGGCGCGTTTCAAAACTGTTCAGCCCTCACCGAAATTACAATTCCCGCGGGCGTTACGGTTATTCCCGATAACGCTTTCGCAAATTGCAAAAATTTACGAAGCGTTACAATAAGTCCCGGAGTTCAACGCATTGAAAAAGCCTTTCAAAACTGCGAAAGCCTTACCTCGATAATAATTCCCCGCAGTGTACAATCAATCGGCGACTTCGCTTTTTCTCAAAGCAAAAACCTGAAAACCATAACCTTGCTCAACGATAAAATCACCGTTGGACGGCGCGCGTTCATGGGAACTTCTTTAACCAACAAGGAAGAAATGATCAAGCGTTTCGGCGAGACGGTTTTTAATTGAGCAGCGTCTTAAAAATCGCTTCGGTACGTTATCCGCTCTCGCAGTAATGTATGCCTTATGAATTTTACTTGGGGGCGCACACTGCTCGGACTAAAGTCCTCGCGCCTCTTTTGGCATACTGTGGCATTTAATGGTGCTACAACGTGCTGAATTTTTGATCTACACCCTGCGGGTGCTGTTAGTTGTTGCCTGTCAGGAAAAAAAGCACCGCGCGGGGCGGCACTTTTTTCCCATAAGAAGTCGCTTACGCGACATCTACAAACCCCTCAAGTAGTTTATTGAGGCATACATTTCTGCAAAACATCGAGGGTCAGGCATTTCGCGTTGCTCCTGCACTATCGTGGCATTTGTGAAAGCAAAGTAACAAAAATCCCCTCAAGGTAAATGCTAGAACCTTCTACTCCTTTGGGCTGTAAAGTTACAGTTCCTATTCTGCCACTTTTTGGATCTTCATATATAACCGTAACTGTATAATTATTATCGTTTGTTATTGACGTTCCATATCTAACAGTTGTAGTAATACCCTTAAGACTGAAATACTGATCACCAGTTTGCAAATCTATCCATTTTAGCTGTATTTTTATATCATCACCCATAATTAAAAATCGCCCTTCTTGTGAAAAAATAGGTACTATTGAAAAAATAGAAAATAATATAAAAATAAAAAT
>JAISSH010000046.1 GCA_031273265.1 Treponema sp. | reverse complement strand
CTTCGCAGGTTCCGTCATTTACATTGACAAAGGAACTGTTATTCGCAACAACAGCATAACCGTGATTTTGACTTGTGATGTAGACGCGGCCTGTAGCCGTCTCCTTAACGGGCTGATTGGCTCCCCGGTGGCCGAACTTCAGCTTTTTGGTCTTGTAGCCTTTCGCCAGCGCCAAAAATTGATGTCCCAAACAGATACCGAAAATAGGCACGCCGCTTTGCAAAAGGGCGCGTATTGTTTCGATAATCCCGTTATTCGCAGGTTCCGCCGGGTCGCCCGGGCCGTTACTCAACATAATGCCGTGCGGCTTTTTTTTCAGAATATCCTCCGCCTGAGCGTTATGCGGAAATGTCCACACTTCGCAGCCCCGAGCCGCAAGAGCGGCAGCGATACCGCGTTTCGCGCCAAAATCCATGAGCACGATACGGCGCGAACCCTCGCCCGTCTTGGTAACGTTACGCGACGAAACAGAAGCGACGGCGTCAATGATAGAATACGCTTTAATTCCGGTGAGGTCGGCGTCAGCCGGCGGCGCGGCTGAAATTTTACCGTTCATTACGCCGCTTTCGCGGATTATTTTTGTAAGGGCGCGCGTGTCGATACCATGAAGCCCGATGATGCCGCGCTCTTTTAAAAAAGCGCCTAAATCATTTTCGCTTCGGAAATTGGACGGCGTGGCACAGGGATATTTTACAATGTACGCCCTTGCCCCAACACTGGCGCTTTCAAAATCGGAAGGAATAACGCCGTAATTGCCAATCAGCGGAAAAGTTTGAAGAACGATCTGCCCATGGTAGCTTTGGTCGGTAAGTGTTTCCAGATAGCCCGTCATCCCGGTTGTGAAAACAATTTCCCCGTTAATTTCGCCGTCCGCGCCGAAACGCTTTCCTTCAAAAACCGTTCCATTTTCCAAAATCAAATAGGCAGTATCGCTCATTCTCTCCCTCATTCAAAAACATCTTTTCTTTTGCGCTCAGTTTCCCCGTTACCTGTAAAACAGGCGGTACAAAACGGCAGAACGCATTCTTCGCACGCTTTTTTCAAACCTTCTATGCTGATATATCCTAAACTGTCAGCGCCAATTTTATTGCGGATTTCATCCAAACTCATATTGTTCGCGATAAGATTTTCTTCGCTGTCAATGTCCGTTCCGTAATGGCAAGTATGACGGAACGGCGGCGAGGAAATTCTCATGTGAACCTCTTTCGCTCCCGCGTTCTTCAGGCTCTTTACAATCTTCTCGCTCGTTGTGCCGCGCACGATTGAATCGTCAACTAACACAATCCGCTTTCCGCGAATACTCGCCGACAGCGGATTAAGTTTCAACCTGACCGCGGTATCGCGCTGGCTCTGCGTCGGGTAAATAAAACTTCGCCCGATGTATCTGCTTTTCACAAAACCAGTAACCAGCGGAATCCCGCTCCCCGCACTGTAGCCATACGCCGCGTCCAGCCCCGAGTCGGGAACGCCGCAGACAACATCGGCTTCTACAGGATACTCCCGCGCAAGAACCATTCCCATATTATACCGCGCGTTGTAAACGCTTAAACCGTCAATCACGGAGTCGGGGCGCGCAAAGTACACATACTCAAAAATGCAAAGCCCCTTCGCGTCTTCTTTATTTTCCAGCTTCACGCCTTCATGCGTTATCTGCCCATGTTCAAACATTACAACTTCGCCGGGCAGCACATCGCGCACATACTCAAAACCGCAGGCGTCAAGCGCGCAGGTTTCCGACGCGACAGCGAAGCCAATCGCGCTTTTTCCGATGCAAAGCGGGCGAAAGCCGTTTGGGTCGCGGACGGCAATCAGTTTGTTCTTGCTTGTTACAATGATAATCGAAAATGCCCCTCTTAGTAAACCGGCGGCTTTGGTAACGCCAATTAAAGAGCTTTTTTCCGTGTTGATATAGTAAGCTATCAGCGAAGAAACTACCTCGCTGTCGCTGGTCGCGCCAAAATGCAGTCCATATTCTTTCAATTCTTCGCGGATTTCTTTCGCGTTCGTAATATTGCCGTTATGCGCCGTGGCGATACGCCCGGTCAGATATTCCGTAATAAAAGGACCGGCATTTTCTTTTGTATTGTGTCCGGTTGTCGAATAACGCGTGTGCCCGACCGCTACCCGTCCTTTAGGCAGTTTTGCAAGTTCTTCGCCGGAAAAAACTTCGCTCACTAAGCCGACATCCTTTTTGCACACAATACTGCGGTTATTCGCTACGGCAATTCCGGCGCCTTCCTGACCGCGATGCTGCAGCAAAAGCAAACCGTTATATGTAATACCGGCGGCTTCGTCAGTGGTTAAACAGACTCCGAAAACAGCGCATTCCTCATTTAGTTTGTCATCAGCTCGCATAAGTTTTTAGTATCCCCTCCGCAATCATCCTTTTCGATGTACGCAGATCCATCGCCTGTTTTTCGATGAACCTGTGCGCTTCCTGTTCACTAAGATTAAGGTAAGAAATCAATAAAAGTTTCGCCCTGTCAATTATTCTTATATCTTTTATTTTTTGTTTCAGTTTCGCGTTCTCTGCATGAATTCTTTTTATCCTGCTGTTCGCGGCTTTTGCCAGAGAAAGCGACAAAGAGAATATTTCCTTGTTTACCGGCTTTGAAATCGCCAGAACGCCGTCTTCTTCGCAAACAGCGGCAACTTTATTGAAATGTTCATTTTTTACGGCAAGGATCACCTGCGATAAACTTTTTGAAGCGATGTTACGTGAAAAGTCTTCGCCGGATTCGTCAGCAAGCGGCGCGTCCACGATAATAAAATCAAAGTCCCGTTCCATGAGATGCCGCCGCGCTTCTTCAGCGGAATTCAAAACGGTGATTTTATTAACAGATATCGTGTTCAATACTTCAGAAAAAAAGTCAGCGCTTTTATCTGTGCATGAAACTATCAGCGCGCTTTCCATCTTTTACCGCCTTTCTCAAATTAATCTAACTTACAAAACCCATTTTATTCTACAGTTACGCTTTTCGCCAAATTGCGCGGCTTGTCAATGTCCAAACCTTTATTCGCGGCGACATAATAACTGAAAAGCTGCAAAACGATAACCGACAGCGAAGGCGAAAACAGTTCCTCTGTTTCCGGCAGGTTTATAAAAAAGAGTTGTTCGCTCTCTTTCGCGTCTTTGCAGTTCCCGATTAACAGCACCTTCGCGCCTCTACTTATAACCTGTTCCGCGTTGCTCATTATTTTACCATATAATCGCTTGCAGTTCGAGAGAGCGACAACCAGCGTGTCTTCTTCCACAAGCGAAATCGTACCGTGTTTTAACTCGCCGCCTGCGTACGCTTCGGAGTGAATGTAGGAAATCTCTTTTAGTTTGAGCGAGCCTTCCAGCGCAATCGCGTAGTCGATGTTTCTGCCGATGAAAAAAATACTTCTGTAACCGATGCAGATTGAAGCGTACATCTGAATTGAACCGATACGATTAAGTATACTCGATATTTTATCAGGCAAACCAGAGATTTCCGAAAGATAATTTTTTTCTTTATCTTGAGATAATTTTCCCAGCTTGACGGCGAAGCGCACAGCCAGTATGTACAACAATACCAACTGCGCCGAAAATGCTTTAGTTGTTGCCACGGCGATTTCCGGTCCCGCAGAGGTGAACAGGCAGAAGTCCGCCTCTTTCGCTATTGTACTGCCGACTACATTAACTATTGAAAGCGTTGACGCTCCCTTTGATTTCGCCTCACGCATGGCGGCGATTGTGTCGGCGGTTTCGCCTGACTGAGTAACCAGAATAACGAGCGTCTTCTCGTCAATGATAGCGTCCTTGTAACGAAATTCGCTTGCAAGTTCCACTTCAACTGATACTCTGAACAGCCGCTCAAACACATAACGCTCAACAACTCCCGCGTTATACGCCGATCCGCAGGCTGTTATCACAATTTTGTTAAAGCGCGTAACGTCAAGATTATCGAGAATATTTTTATTGTTCCCGTTCACGGCGGATTGAATCGTATCGCGCACAACTTTCGGCTGTTCCATGATTTCCTTCAACATAAAATGCTGATAACCGCCCTTCTCCGCGCTGTCCATGCTCCACGTTACTGTTTCCGGCGATTTTTCAAGCGGTTCTTTGTCAATGTTGAAAAACTGTACGCTTCCCTCTTTAAGAACCGCGATTTCTTTATCGTTAAGATAGTAGACCTTGTTCGTGTGCTTGAGCACTGCCGGCACATCGGACGCAATAAAATTTCCGTGTTCGGACACGCCGATAATCAGAGGGTTGCTGTTTTTAATTGCGATGAGCGTGTCCGGTTCGTCTGTGCACATAATTCCCAGCGCGTAAGAGCCTTCCATGGCATTTGATACCTTGACAACAGCGTCCATCAAATCGCCGCAATAGTAATGTTCGGCAAGCTGGGCGATAACTTCGCTGTCCGTCTGTGACGCGAAATTCACTCCCCAATGTTCCAAGCGTTCTTTTATCTGTTTATAATTTTCAAAAATGCCGTTATGCACAATGGCGATTTTATTTTGGCTTCCAACATGAGGATGAGAATTCACATCCGACGGCTCGCCGTGAGTAGCCCAGCGTGTATGCCCGATACCCATGTTTCCAGCAAGCTGGCTTTGCTTCAGCCGCTCTTCAAGCGCGGCAAGACGCCCCTTCTGCTTAACAACATCGAAGCCGTCTTTTCCGTAAACGGCGATACCCGCCGAATCGTAACCGCGGTATTCAAGTTTTTTCAAACCGTCGACAATTATGGGAACGGCGTCTTCTTTTCCCACATAACCGATAATACCGCACATCGTGTTTTCCTAGTTGTTCGTATAAAGCTGCTTATACGGATTTTTCGCGTTAGGCTTTAACACTAAAAACCGATCTGTTAAAAGCGACTTCACGTCCATGTCAAAGTATCCCGCAAACTCGCCGACCAGCGGTTCAATTTCGCGTAACTCATCCTTGCTTGCTACATCAACTGTAACCTGCGCCGGAAGCGCGGCAAGTTCTTTTTCAGTCCTTATAAAAATTTTTCCGCCGTGCATACCGGTTCCGGTAAAGTTCCCGACCGGCGCGCCTTCCGCCCCAATGCCAAGCACAACGATGAGTCCGCCGGCAAGATATTCGCCCAAGAAACTGCCCGCGCTCCCGCCGATGACAATCTGCGGTTTTTTGTCCTTGTACTCCTTCATGTGAATACCAGTGCGGTAACCTGCGTTTCCTTTTACAAAAATACTTCCGCCGCGCATTGCGTAACCGAGAGCGTCGCCCGCGTTTCCGTGAATGATAATTTTGCCGTCATTCATCGTGTCGCCTGTCGCGTCCTGCGCGTTGCCGCGCACTTCTATTGTCGCGCCGTCCAGATACGCTCCAAGCGCGTTGCCCGGCGTTCCGTTTATCGCAAGCGTTTTTCCTTTCAATCCACTGCCGATAAACCTTTGCCCGTAACAGTCCTCAATATGAACGTATTCCCCGGCGGCTTTTATCTGCTCGTTCAAATCTTTGAAATAAAGATTCTGCGCCAATATACTCATGATAACCTCTTTATTGTGCGGTCGACTGACCGCACTTTATAATCGAACATGAAACGAAGTTTCATGAGGATTTACCTCCAAGCTTTACCATTCTGTCCTCTTTTGTGAACGCCATAAGACCCGGCTTTTCGCAGACAAGCGCGAAATCAATCGCGTCAAGCGGCGTGCGCTCGCGGATCAAACTTGTATAAATACCCGCTTTATCAACATCGCCAATTAGTATATATCCGTTTAACTTATTTCCGCTGTAGTACAAATGTTTGTAATTGCCATTTTCGTTTCGCGCGTACACATCGCCCGTGTAATTGCCGGCGGTGATCATGTGCAAACCGAAGAAGCCTATCGCGTTCATGGGAATTGCCTTGTCGAAAGTTTTTTCGCCGCCCGCCATGTTCACCCCGGCGCACTCGCCCTGCATGTAGGCGTTAGGCAAAAGCGCCATGATTTTATTCTGCCCGCTTGAAATGTCAAGCGTTTGCGTACAGTCTCCGGCGGCGAAAATATCCTGCGCGGAAGTCCGGGATTTGTTGTCTACGATGATGCCGCGCTCAATACCGGCGATGTCTTTTAACAGCGCGGTATTCGGACGCACGCCCACCGCAAGAACAAGCACATCAAAATTAATTTTTTCGCCGCTTTCCAAAACCGCCGTGTTAGTCTCAAACTTTTTAACGCTTGCGCCAAGCCTGAACTCAATGCCCTTGCTTTCAATGTGGCTCTGCACTACTTTCGCGCCGTCTTCATCAAGAATACTGGACAGTATTCTCGGCGCGAGATCGACCACTGTGATATGGGAAACTCTTTCCGCGATACCCTCGGCGCATTTAAGCCCGATCAAACCCGCGCCGATTATAAGCACGCGCTTTTTTTCAGATAACGACTTGTCAAGGTTGTGCGCATCGTCAAGGCTCATAAAAGTGAATTTGTCTTTTACGCTGTCCAGCCCTTCAAACGGCGGAACAAACGCGGAAGAACCTGTTGCGACAAGAAGTTTGTCGTAGGGGACGCGGCTGTTATTCGATAACGCGACCTGCTTCGCCTTCGCGTCAATTCCCGTTACGGTGACATTCGCCATAAGTTTGCAGTTATTATCGGTATAGAAACCGCTGTCGCGGTACTTCATTTTTTCTTCGTCAACTTTGCCAAGCAGAAGGTATGAAATGAGGGGACGCGAATATGTATGATGCGGCTCGTTTGTGATAACAGTAATTTCACCCTGCTTGTCGATCTGCCTGATTCCCTCTACCGCTCCAACGCCAGCCGCCGAATTGCCAATGATAACGTACTTCATGACTAACCCCTCTCCTCAAAAACAATCGCGCCGTTCGGACAACCCTTGACGCAGGCGGGAGTTCCTTCGCTGGTTTTAACGCACAGCTCGCACTTTTGAACCGCGCCGTCTTCTGAGGGGGAAACCGCACCGTACGGGCAGCTTAAAATACAGGTGTAACAACTTACGCATTTGTCATGATTAATGGTTATGACGCCGTTCGCGATTGTGAGAGCGCCCGTGATACAGCCCTTGACGCAAAGCGGCTCATCGCAGTGACGGCAGGAAACGGCGAAGCTAACCCCGTCCTTTTCCTCAATTTTGATTTTTGGTCTGATTTTTATATCTTTAAGCGCCCTTGCCATGTCTTTTTCGTTAGTTCCGGCAAAAGCGCAGTAATATTCACACAAATGGCAGCCTAGACACCATTTTTCGTTAACATAGACCTTCTTCACTCACTCCCCCTGTATCACTGAACGCCATTGTTCAGCTTTTTATACCAAAAATACGGGTTTTGGTCAAGAGGGGACAAGTGAACGCACCGCAGAGGATAGAGAAGAATTTAATACGGAGTTTTGGGTATTTATTTCTGCGAAAACGAGATTATACAGCGGTGGCAATCCGTTCTTTAACCATTTCGTCAACAAGTTCCGAAGGCGTTTTATGTACGGCATCGGCGTGCGCCCGTAAGTAAGTAGCGGTAACATCGTTTACAATGATGATATTTCCTTTATGTTTCATAAAAAAACCGCTCTTTCCGTCACCCGACACTTTGGGCGGATTCTTGGTGTAATATTCGTCTAAAGCGTCGTATTCTTCTTCAGTCAAATCGGACATAATTTCCTCCTATCGGTTAAGCAGCCTAATAAACTCATTCGTGCATTTCATGGCGTGAAATACCCGGATCGTATCATCGCCAATTACATTATACAATATTTCGAGTAAATTGCCGTTACCATCGAACCCTATCAATAGATGTCTGTTTTTATTGTCATCAAGTAATCATCGTATATTACGTTGATCATAGCCCGCTGTATATCTTCTTTTGTAACGTGTTTAAGAGCAGACTTGCTGTATCTGACATCAATATACATGGTTATTTATACAGCCTGATAAGAGAGAGGTCAAGATATGGATGGGAGGTCAAGCGGTGTCCACCACCCCCCTCCCCCCCCTTACCCAGCGCCTAAATAGGCGCTGGGTAAGGGGCGGCCTTAATCAACCCGAATTACAACGCCGTTATTCCGGAACCGGATTGCCGGTAATACCTGCCTGAAAAGTGTCTGTCACCGTTGCGTGTCCGATGTCCGCCCGAGCGATTTTTGAAGTCTCATTTTTCAACCATATAACATATTCCTCTAAATTGGCGGCCTT
>JAISSH010000110.1 GCA_031273265.1 Treponema sp. | reverse complement strand
GTTTCGGTCGGAGAGCTTGCGGACGGACTTCTAATTGATCTAAATAAAGTCCCAAAAAAATACGAAGGTCTTGACGGAACAGAACTTGCCATAAGCGAAAGTCAGGAAAGAATGTCCGTAGTTGTCGCGAAAAAAGACGCAGCCTCTTTCATTGAACTTGCGTCAAGTGAAAATCTTGAAGCGACTGTTATCGCGAACGTTACAAGCGAAAAACGCCTTGTAATGGAATGGAACGGAAAAACAATTGTCAGCCTTTCGCGGGAATTTCTCAATTCCAACGGAGCGAAAAAACACGCGAAAGTTCGCATAACAAAACCGAGATTTGTAAAAAAATGTGAAAAAATACTTGACGCGAAACAGTTTAAAAAATTTGCCTCAAGTCTTGCGATATGCTCACAAAAGGGGCTTGTTGACCGTTTTGATTCATGCATAGGCGCGGGGACGGTTTTATCTCCTTTTGGCGGCAAATATCAGCTAACGCCCGCGCAGGCGATGGCGGCAAAAATCCCCGTACTTAACGGCGAAACAGCATCCTGTTCTCTTATGTCATGGGGCTTTGATCCTGAAATATCATCCGCAAGTCCTTACCACGGAGCTGTTTTCGCCGTTGTTCACTCCGTAGCGAAGATAATCGCGGCGGGCGGGAGCAGGAGCAAATGCTGGCTTTCCTTTCAGGAATATTTCGAAAGGTTACGCGACGATCCGGCGCGTTGGGGCAAACCCGCGTCTGCTCTTTTAGGCGCGCTTGACGCGCAGATCGGCTTACAAACGGCGGCTATAGGAGGCAAGGATTCAATGTCCGGCAGTTTTGAAAATATTGATGTGCCGCCGACTCTTGTTTCATTCGCGGTTTCTGTCGCTAAAATCAACAGCATTGTAACGCCAGAATTCAAAAAAACGAACAGCTATGTTTATCATTTTAAGCCGCCGAAGGAATCTTTTGATAAATCCGGTTTTGCCGCCCTTTGCAAATATTTTAACGCCGTAGAAAAACTTATCGCACAGGGAAAGATTCTTTCCTGCTGGGCGGTTGGTTCGGGCGGAACAGCGGAGGCTGTTCTTAAGATGTGTTTGGGCAACCGCATCGGTTTCCGTTCCAAAAAAAATCTTGAAACAGACTGCGGCTTTGGCGGCTTTGTTTTTGAAACTGAAAAAACTCTGAAAACAGACGCGGTACTTCTGGGAAGGACGACAGCGGGAAATTCGATTATTACAAAATCTTTTGAAATTGTCATTGAAAAATTGCAGAGCGCATGGGAAAATACTCTCGAGCCGGTTTATCCTTCGCTTGTAAAACAAGACGGAAAAACCGAAACTTTCTTTTATGACAAAGGCATTGCGATAAAACCGGGAAACCGTTACGCGAAACCAAAGTTTTTAATACCGGTATTTCCCGGCACAAATTCCGAGTACGACAGCGCGAGAGCGGTTGAAAAAGCTGGGGGAGAGGCGGAAGTTTTTGTTATACGAAACCTTACGTCGGCGCAAATCGGCGAAAGCGTAAAAGCTTTTGAAAAATCCCTGCGTAAAGCGCAAGTTTTGTTCATTCCCGGAGGATTTTCAGGCGGCGACGAGCCGGACGGCTCCGGCAAGTTTATTACGGCTTTCATCCGCAACAGCGCGATTTCAGACGCGGTAACGGAACTTTTACAAAAAAGGGACGGTCTTATCAGCGGAATATGCAACGGATTTCAGGCTCTTATAAAACTGGGACTTGTGCCCTACGGCGAAATACGCGGCATGACCGAAGACTCCCCTACCCTCACATTCAATACAATCGGACGGCATCAATCGACTCTTGTAAACACAAAAATTGTTTCGAATAAATCGCCGTGGCTTTCTCACCTTGAACTTGGCTCTCAATACATTATCCCCATTTCTCACGGCGAGGGGCGCTTTATAGCCGAAGAAAGCCTCATCCGAAACCTTGCGGCTAACGGGCAAATTGCCACACAGTACGTGGACTTTGACGGAAACGCGACGCAGGACATACGCTTTAACCCGAATAATTCCGTTTTCGCGATTGAAGGCATTACATCCCCCGACGGCCGCGTTTTCGGTAGAATGGCGCATAACGAGCGCTTTGAAGACGGTCTTTACAGAAATATACCGGGCATGCGTAAAATGGATATTTTCGCCGGTGCGGTGGGTTATTTCAGGTGATATTTATACTTTTCTCTTTTTCTTCAATATTACCGAAAATACTAGATAAATAATTAGTATTATTATTGGAATTATGAACAATCTAAAGCCATATATTTTATATCTAAAGTTAAATATTATTAATGTTATCCAAATAATGATAACGTGCAGTAAGAACAAATCTATACAAAAAATAATATTTATTTTTCTTTTAATAATAATTAGGATAATTGTATTAAAAAAGAGAGAGACTGCCACAATACACCCTAAAATAATATCCGCTATTAAATACTCATCAGAAAGATCAACAAAATAAATAACATTAAAGAAAAATATGAACGCTAATATATCAAACAATAGTACAAATATGCTGATTTTTATATCTCTATTTATCACTTTTTTGCTCCATTATTATTTTCTTAACGTATAAATCACCCATTTACACAATTATCATCAAAATAATTATCTAAAGAAGATGAATATAAGGCATTTGCCTGATCATGCTGACTTAATAAATAATGTATCATATTAAATCTATTATTAAACTCTGGATATTTCATTAGTATTTCCCTCATTTCTGATTCTCCATTAAATATATACTTTAGATATTTTTCAAATGTTTTTATTCTTATAAAATGACCATAACGAGAAAAAATATCCTTTCCATTCGCATTATATACATCATATAAGTTTAAAAACTTATCCGCCTTCGATAACAGTTGATCAGCTTTTTGTATTAATTTATCTATCAATTGTTCTTTTGAAATAATATTTTGTTTATATTCTCTTTCTAGATTATTAAGAATTCTAAATATATCCGCACTCTCTTTTCTATTTGCTATAGTCCAAGAATCAAGATTATCCTTTTCATAACTTTGCAAGATATAATCCTCACATTCACTTAAATTATATTTTCCAGCAAGATAATATTTAATAAATTCACCTTCTATATTTACTGCATTTAATTCATATTGAAATTTTTCCTTTTCATTGGATTTAAAAAAGGATGTTTGGTTAAGAAAATAATCATATAAATGCCTAAATTCATGCATTAGAACTATATAATGAATACTGCTATTTTCACTATATGTATCTAAATATTCTTGTCCAAATATAAGTGTTGGTACCCCTGATTTGTTTTTACTAAAATACATACCCCCTAATATAGAATTAGCCAACTTATTATCTAATTCTGGATTAATTTTTGGATTTATTTCTATAACAACATCCTTGTTTTGAATAGTCTTTTTTGCAAATTCAAATGTATTATATACATTTTCACTGGTTTTATTATTTCCGATGATTTCATCTAAATCATGTATTATTTGTTCGTATATCATTTCCTTCCCTCTGCGTCCTCTGCTTCTTCGCGCCTCTGCGTGAAATTCTTCCTCTTAATGCTTAAAGTGCCGAGTGCCTGTAAAGACCATCGCTATTCCGTGTTTGTCGCAGGCTTCAATCGAAAGTTTGTCGTTAACGGAACCGCCGGGCTGGATTATCGCTTTTATTCCCGCTTCGGCGGCGGCTTCAACAATATCGGCGAAGGGGAAGAACGCATCGGACGCCAGAACCCGCGCCGGCTCCGTATCCTTCCATTGGTTGTTTCCGGTTTCGACGGCGGTTTTAATAACTGCCGCGCTCCTTTCAAGAGACTGTCTTGCCGGCCAAATACGGTTCACCTGCCCGCCGCCTATTCCTGCCGCCGACAGCTCTTTCACTATCATTATCGCGTTCGATTTTACAAAAGTTACCGCCCTCATGCCGAAGATCATGTCGTCTATGTCGCGCGCGTCAGGCGCGGTTTTTGTTACCACTTCCCACTTTTCAAGAAGGCTTCTGTCGCTTTGCTGTACCAAAATGCCGCCGTCAACGGCGATGTATTCATGCTTTTCCGCCGGAGCTTTTTTCAGTTTTATGATACGCAGGTTTTTTTTCTTTTTGAGAATCTCAAGCGCGTCATCGTCAAAATCGGGGGCGGCGACAATTTCCAGAAACAGTTCGCCAAGTTTGGCGGCGGTCTGGGCGTCCACTTTAGCGGTACTTGCGATTATTCCGCCGAATATCGAAACGGGGTCGCAGGCGAAAACCTTGCCGTACGCCTCAATTAACGTGTCTCCCAGCGCGATTCCGCAAGGGGTGTTGTGTTTTACCGCCACACAGCAGATTTTTTTGTCTTTGTTAACCACGTTTATAAAGCGGTTAACGTCATTTTCTCCTATTGGAAGCGTTCCGTCCGCGTCTAAACCGAAGGCGCAGGCGGCTTTCCATGCCATATCAAGGTCTCTTATGTTGTTGTAACCGAGTTCCTTTCCGTGAAGCTGTTCCATACCGCCAAGCGCGCCGGGACGGTCGGTATTCAGGTACAGCGCCGCCGACTGGTGCGCGTTTTCACCGTAACGAAGGCTCTGCCCTTTTTTCAGGGAAAGCGGTAAATACTGGGGATATTCTTCATCAAGAGGGGAACCTTCGCCCTCTGGGCTCGGTTGAGGTTCTAACAGGTAACGCGCGATAGCCGCGTCATAGGCGGCGGTAAGATCGAAAACCTTGCCGGCAAGCCGCCTCTTTAACTCAAGCGGGACATTTCCCGCTTTCAGTCCGTCAATGGCTTCGGTGTAATCGGCGGGGTCTGTAAGCACGATAACATCGCGGTGGTTTTTCGCGGCGGAGCGAAGCATTGACGGTCCGCCTATGTCGATAAATTCGATTGTCTCCTCTGTGGAAAGCCCCGCCTGTACTTTTTCAAAAAAAGGATAGAGGTTGACGCAGACAAGATCGATTGTTTCAAGATTCAAAGTTTTGAGGGTATCGACATGACTCTGCACGTCGCGGCGCGCCAAAATGCCGGCGTGAATCGCGGGGTGCAGGGTTTTTACCCGCCCGTCAAGACATTCGGGAAAACCTGTTACAGAAGAAACGTCGATGACAGGTATTTTATTGTCCTGCAAATACTTGGACGTGCCGCCTGTAGACAGAATCTCCCAGCCTGCCCCGCTCAAAAAAGACGCCAGTTCAAGAATACCGTCTTTGTAAAATACACTGATAAGAGCGCGTTTTTTCATTTTTGCGGACTGGAAGACTTGAAGCTTCCGATACCTCACATTATTAGCTTTTTGAAAAAATGCGGCCTAGAAGACTTGAACTTCCATGCCTCTCGGCACCAGCACCTCAAGCTGGCGTGTCTACCAGTTCCACCAAGGCCGCATTAACTCCCTATTTTTAGCAAAAACGGGGAGTTTTGTCAAGAATGGCTGTTCAATTTCTTCATTTTATCCTCTAATCCTTGATTTTCTTCTGCCGATTATATAAGTATGAAAAAGGCTTTATTCTACCATGCGCTTTTTAGCGTAATTTTGACGTTTATCCTGTTTGTTTTCGCGGGCTGTGCCAGTAAACCGGCTGCGGAAGTTGAACCGGACAAGGATAATATTTGGGATCTTCTCAGGCAGGGGGACGCCAAAGCCAAGGATTATTTCATCAGTGAAGTTGAGGTGAACGCAGTCGATTCCGACGGGAGGTCGCCGCTTCATTATGCCGCCGAAAGGGGCGACGCGGGGCTTGCGGGTTTTTTCATTTCGCTTGGCGCAAATCCAAATGTTCTTGATTATGAAAGACAGAGTCCGCTTGGGATTAGTATTGATAAAAGCGATACAAAAACGTCCGAGGTGTTCTTAAAAGGAAAAGCCGATATTCATCTTCCGATTCTGAATGATACGTCGGCGGCAAAACTTGCCCTTGCGAAGGGCGGTCCTATTTTTAGATCGATATTGACTCCTTCTTCAGTAGAATCCGTTGACAGCGACGGCGCTACAATTCTTCATCTTGCGAGCAGGGATGGAAGGTTTCAGGCGGTAAGCGAAGTGCTTGCCGTTATTCCGCTTTCTGCAAATATAATAAATAAAACTGATAATAACAAAAAGAACGCGCTTGATTACGCGCTGGAAAAGCCTGAATCAAAAAATCATATTGATATTGCCGAGCAGTTGATCTTAAAAGGAGCGGCTTCCGATAACCGGATATATAGCTATTTCGCGCCGGCTGTGAGAAGCGGCAATTACAATTTATCACGCAGTGAGGGTCTTTCTCCAATTCACTACGCCGTAATGGATAACTACTACGGGCTTTTTATGTTCCTTATTGAAAGAAACATAGACGTAAATATAAAAAGCTCTTCCGGTTCAACTCCTCTGCATGAAGCAGCCCGTACCGGAAATATTAATTTTATGAGAATGTTGATTGAACGCGGCGCTAATGTAAATTCCGCCGACGCTAAGGGCAATACTCCGCTCCACATGGTAATCCCCGCCAATGTTCACAGAGAGGCTGTCGCTTTTCTTCTTCAAAGCGGAGCGAATCCAAATCTTCGCGACGAACACGGTGATACTCCGCTTCACATCATGATCATTGTAAACCGTCCTGTTGAAGTAATACAAACTCTGCTTGGCGGCGGCAGTGATGTTCATATCAGAAATATGGACGGAAAAACGCCGCTTTACATAGCTATACAGGAAAAACGTACGACGCTTATTCCTCATCTTTTATCATACGGTTCGGAAATTTTCGCGGCTGACAATTCGGGAGTTACGCCTTTTACCATCGCTTTATCAGATCACGGCGAAATCTTCCCCATGATTGTTACGCCTGAAACCGTCAACCAAAGAGACACGGCGGGTAACACGATGCTTCATTCCGCCGTCAGATACCGGGGAAGCCAGCGCCATATCGGAATTATTCTCGATCAGCGTTCCCTTGTTGACGCGAGAAATAGAGTCGGCGATACCGCTCTGCATATCGCCGTCAGAATGAATCAGCGCGAAAACGGAGAATTCCTGATTTCCCGCGGGGCAAGCATATTTACGTTGAATTCCGCCGGGGAAAGCCCTCTTTATCTCGCTTTGACATCTTCAGGCGGAATACGAATGTGGATGCTCAACTCCACGACAATTGTCGCGAAAGACGGACTTGGAAACAACATTCTTCATTACGCGGCTCAATGGAAACTTGACAACGTAATTCCGGTAATTATTCAAAGAGGAGTGCCGGTGGAAGAGGCAAACGCGACTGGAGAAACGCCTCTTTTTATGGCGGTTAAATCTGACAGTCCTTCTACAATTACCGCCCTCTTAAAAAGCAACGCGAACCTGAACGCCCGCGATAAACAGGGAAACTCCCCTCTTCACACGGCAGTCCGCTGGAACTCTAAACAAGCGGCGTCAGCGCTTATCTCTTCAGGAATAGATATTAACGCCTATTCCATGAACGGCGGCGCGGCTCTTCATGACGCGGTTCTGTTTGGGATGTCGGATATCGAAGACCTACTCTTAAAAGAAGGCGCTAATCTTGAAGTCAGAAATGTGGACGGAAATACTCCTTTTATGGAAGCGGTAAGAGCCGGATTAACTTCCTCAATTGAAAAACTCGCCGCCAAAGGCGCGGACACTTCGGCAAGAAACAACAATGGGGACACTCCCCTTCACTTTGCGGTCGCCGCAGGAAAATATGATTCAATTAATACCCTGCTTCGTTTGGGCGCGTCAATTCATGCGCGTAACACAAGCGACAGAACGCCGTTCCAGAATTCAATTCATATTTCGCCAAAAATGGTTTTTACCCTTCTTACAAAAAACAGAATAAATATTCCCGATGATATGGGAAGCAGTGCGCTTCATATCGCTTTGCAGGAGAAAGCGTCGTCTGAAATTATTAAAACAATTATTGGAAGAGGAGTAAGGGTTAACGCCATTGACAGAAACGGACAGACGCCCTTAAGGATGGCGGTGGATATGAATCTTCTGGAAGCCGTAAAAATACTGGCGGACGCGGGAGCCGATCCGTTTATCGCGGCGTCCGATAACAGGACAACCGCCGACATCGCGTTTACCAAAGGCGAAGAATGTATAAAGGCTATTTTTTCCGGCAGCGCGATTAACACAAAGGATAGTTCCGCTAATACGATACTGCATTTTGCCGCAAGATACGGAAATCCTCAAATTATAAGAACGCTTCTTGATCTTGGCGCGAATAAATCACTGCGGAACATCGCTTCCGAATCGCCGGTTGACATAGCTGTAAGGTGGAATCGTTCAGATAATGCCGATGTGCTTCGTTAAGGTTAAAACAAAAAAAGATAATTAATTATAATTATCTGAAAAAAATCCAACTCTTAATCTTGTCGTAATGCGGAAGTGATCATTATATTAAAGTATAATGAAAAAGTCCGCATTACAACAGCCTATAATTAACTCTTTCACAAAAAACAGACTTGTCGCCCATGTACGCAATATAAATACCCTTATGCTCGCGTTTGTGCTCGTCCTTATCACTTTGATGGCGGCTGTGCTCGTAACAGGTATAACAAGCGACGCTTCAAAAAATCTCGCACGTTTTTATTCGATAGAATCGGTCGAAAAGTTCAACGCGTATATAAGCCGGGACTTGGCTCTTGTTCAAAAGGTTTCCCGTTCAAAAGCGGTAACAAGCTGGTTCGCTGACGAAGAAAATCATGAAAAGAGAATCACCGCTTTTAACGAGATGATGGACTATGCTTCCCTTCTTCAAAGCGTGGAGCTGTATTTCGGCATCCACGGATCATTAAATGAATTTTCAGTTGACGCCGGAGAGCCGTTTGAAAAATTTGTTCCGTACGACAGACTTGACTCTACGAATCCAAATAACGCGTGGTATTACGAATGTATCGCTTCCGAGAATGATTATGTGCTTAATATCGACATAGATAAATTTTCCCACAGATGGCGTTTGTGGATCAACCATAAAGTTTTTGACGGAGATAATTTTGTAGGCATCTTTTGTTCGGGACTGCGAATCGGAACGGTGCTTTACGATATGTATGGACAGTACGACGTTAAAAATGTAAAAGGTTATGTTATAAACAGAGACGGTAATATTCAGATGGACAGCACCTATTACGAGTTATACACCGAAGAAAGCGAACATCATATTCATGAGGCAAATCCAAATCCTGAATTTACTCATGCGATTGATTCATACCTGAAAAAAATCGACGGCTACTTTGACAGGCAAAATCAACCCGAAGTTATCAAACTGTGTTCGGGTCCTTACGGTTACGCGTCAATCGCTCCTATTTACGGAACCGATTGGTCGGCTGTTACTTTTTTTAACAACAAATCGCTTTTCAGTATCGCGAAACTTTCTCCGCTGTTGATCGTTATGCTGTTCGCGTTTGTTCTGTATACAATAGCGGGACATCTTTTAATGTACCGTCTTGTCTTTTTTCCGTTAAATCAGCTAACGAAAAGCGTATCGGAAGCAAGAATAGGAGACGGCGATATTTATAACCGCAATGATGAAATAGGAGACCTTGCGAAGACCATACAGGAAGCGAGGGATAAACTTGAACAGCGCGACATTATGCTGCAAACGGCTCTTGAAAAAGCGCAGGCGGCAAGTCTTGCGAAAACCAATTTCCTTTCCAATATGAGCCATGAGATTCGCACTCCTATGAACGCCATTATCGGCATGACGATGATTGGGAAAACGGCGGAAGATTTAGAAAAGAAAGATTACGCTTTTAGTAAAATTGAAGGGGCGGCGAACCATCTTCTGGGCATCATCAACGACATTCTTGAAATGTCAAAAATTGAAGCCGGTAAATTTGATCTTATCGCGGCGGAATTCAATATTGAAACGCTTCTGCATAAAGTTACAAATATAATAAGTTATCCGCTGGAAAAGAAACAGCAGGAATTTTCCATGTACCTTGATGATAAAATCCCTAAGGTTTTAATAGGCGACGAACAGCGGTTGGCGCAGGTAATAACAAACCTTCTTTCAAACGCGAATAAATTTACGCCGGAAGGGGGACTGATACATCTTGGCGTAACTTTGGAAGACTTACAAAACGATGTTCACACTATCAAATTTACGGTGAGGGATACTGGTATCGGTATCAGTCCTGAGCAGAAAAAACGCCTGTTCACGTCATTTGAACAGGCTGAAAAAAGCACGTCGCGCAAATTCGGCGGCACGGGTCTGGGTTTGGCGATTTCAAAGCGCATAGTTGAACTTATGGACGGTACTATTTGGATAGAATCCGAACTTGATAAGGGCGCGGAATTTTTCTTTACAATTAAAATAAAAGGCGGCAGTGATAAGAATATTGAGATAGATTCTCCCAATGATATAGCGGACAAACCTGTTTATAACGAAGCTTTTAAGGACCGCCGTATTCTGTTAGCTGAAGATGTGGAGATTAACCGCGAAATTGTTATGGAACTTTTAAGACCCTTGCAGTTAAAAATTGAATGTGCGTTAAACGGCGAGGAAGCGGTGAAGATGTTCTCCGACAGCAACGGAAAGTATGACCTTATTTTCATGGATTTACAGATGCCCGAAATGGACGGTTTTAAGGCAACGCGCATGATTAGGGCGCTTGATCTGCCAAACGCAAAAGAAGTGCCGATAATCGCTATGACAGCTAACGTATTCCGTGAAGACGTTAAAAAATGCCTTGAAGCCGGCATGAATGATCATGTTGGAAAGCCGCTTGACATTGACAATGTTTTGAAAAAGCTGAATTTATACTTAAAACCGCGCTGATCAGCGGCTGCTACCCCGCGTGTTCTTGGGATGTTTTAAAAGCCCTCGTCAATTCTTCTGTTATTTTTTTCTGATCTCCGACCTGTGCGAGAATCGTTACCTGATCCCAGCCGCGCAGAACGGTGTCGCCTTTCGGCGGAAGCACCCGCCAAAAATCGCCTTCTTCCTCATTTCCCTCTTTATTGAAACTTCTCTTTTCGTTTATTTTTAAGATGATATCCCGCGCCTTTTCTACAAGCTCTTTCGCTTCCTCTCCGTACTTCTCACTGCGTTCCTCGTTCAGTAATTTAATAATTTTCCGCGTCTGCTTAAAAAGTATAGGCACTTTTTGCCTGCGGGCTATCATTAACAAAAGCGTGCTCTCCGGTAAATTTAAATCTTTTATTGCCGGCCCTTCGCACCCTTCCGGATCCGGCATACCAACATTGAAAACAACCAATCTTTGCCCGACTTCCATTTCGTTCTTGGAATAAAACTCAAGGCTATAAGGCGGCTGAGGGCGTTTTACCGTAGTCAGCTTGAGGAATTTTGCGACTATACCGAGCGACGAACCCTGAATCATCAAAGAAAGAAGCACGACAAAAAACACCATGTCAAAAATTTCCATTCCGTGTTCCATGCCATAGGCTGTCGGATAGGTGGCAAGTACAATGG
>JAISSH010000094.1 GCA_031273265.1 Treponema sp. | reverse complement strand
TTTTTTTCTCAAGGATAGTTTATCCGATAATACCCAATGTTTTTATTTATGTGCTGTTGTTTCCCGTAAGCTCCGTAGTTTATGAAGCGCTTGAGTATTTTATCTTTCAGTATTTGTATAAAAAAGATCCAAGCGGCGAATATATTGTAAGTTTTCCGGGAGGCATTACGGCTGTCTGTGTTTTTATCTGCGTAAATTTGGCACGCGGCTTTTTGGAGGCGGCGGTTCTTTCCTTCGGATTTACGGCGGGAATCTTCCTTGTTTATCTTATTATAAGGGAAGTGCGAAAGAGAGCGGCTCTTGAAGCGGTTCCGCGTTTTCTGCGCGGAAAACCACTTGTTCTGATTACAATGGGGATGTTATCCCTTGTTTTTTCCGTAGTATCAATTTTACTTTTCAGGATGGCCGGCGCACAGTGAAAGGAGAAAGCAAGTTAAATTTGATTCTTGGCTCTCACGCGCATGTGCCGTCCGGTTCGCCCGAATGTGAATTTGAGCGCGTATATGAAAAAAAAATACGCCCCTTTGTTTCAAATTTGTACCGTTATTCGAACATTCAGGCCGTTCTGCATTATTCGGGAGTGCTTCTTTACTGGGTAGAAAGAACGCATCCCGAATTTTTCATGTTGATTGAAGACATGGTTACGCGAAAACAGGCGGAGATCCTCGGCGGCGGTTTTTATGAACCCATGTTTCCCCTTATTCCGCCGCAGGACAGAATCGGGCAGATAGAACTTTTTACAACCTACCTTCGCAAACATTTCGGCAAACGTCCCCTTGGCTGCTGGATTCCCGCAATGGCCTGGGAACAGCACCTTGCGGCTTCCCTTTGCGCCTGCGACATGAACTACACTTTTCTAAGCCAGAGGCAGTTTTCTCAGGCGGGAATGTCCGGCGCGGAACTTTATTCCCCCTGCATCAGCGAGGATCAGGGAAAAATCGTCGTTATCTTTCCCGTTTCCCTGTCCGTAGAAGAGGAACTTGCGAATAAAAGTTTTTCTCAGGTTTTTGTCGAATTAAAAAATAAAATTGATGAAGAGACAGGCTCTCAGGGCGGCAGGATTGTTACAGTCTTTCCAGAAAACGTTTCTTCCGCTCCCGAAGAAGCGCCTGATACGGCGTGGAACCGTTTCTTTGAAGAAATATCTCTCTCAGAAAATATTTTGGAAACTGTGTTACCCGCAAAAGTTTTAAAAAATCAAAAGACCTATAAAAAGGCAAGTTTTCCCAACTCATCGTCCCTTGAAAACGATTTTTCCCCGCGCCGTTTTTTAATCGATCACTGCGAGGCAAACGGAATATATTCAAAAATGATATTCGCGAATGTCCTTATCAGCCAGTTGAAGGGAGACAAGGAGCGAAAACAAAACGCGAGGGAAGAACTCTGGAAGGCGCAGGACTCGTTTCTTTTTACTCCGGGCGGCGGACAGATACGCCATGAACTGCGCAAGGCGGCTTACAGTTCCCTTTTGCGCGCGGAACGGCTGTCCAGGGAAAAGGGAAAATTTATTTCCTCGCTTATCCAATACGATTTTGATTTTGATAACGTAAAAGAATATCTTTTTCAGGACGCGAGAATCAACTGCTACATACAACAGCAGGGAGCCGGAATTTTTGAGCTTGATTACCTGCCCAAAGACTGGAACTACATGGACTGCGGTTCTGCCTTAAGCGCCGTTTCCAATGGAAAGGCGGTTTACACAAGACGCACCGCTTTTGCGGACGCGATAGTTCCTCCCGAAACAGGGCTTGATGTTTTGCAGTACGGTTTGCCTCAAGGCTCGCGCTTGTGTTTTAACGAACAATTTGAGGAAATCTCGCAGGATCGCAAGGGAAAGTCTTGTTTCAAACTTCCTGCGGACGGCATAGATACGCCCTTCACATTTATTGAAATGCAAAAATGTTATCTGCTAAAAAAAGATATTTTAACAGTCAGCTATATGTTGAAAAATACCGGGAAAGAAAGGGAAAAATTCTGCTTTGTTACGGAGATTGATTTTTCCTTCGCAGGAGAAGGGGAAGAGTTTGTTCGTTTTTATACAGGCGATTCAGGTGGAAAAGAGCTTCCGGCGGAAAAGATATTAAAAGGCGTCGAAAGCCTTAAAATTCTCGATGTAAAAAACGAAGTTCAGCTTTTGCTCGGCAGTACAAACGCGTTTTCAGGCTGCCTTGCCCCTGTTTCGCGGGAGGGTCTTTATCAGGCGAACCGCATACTTGCCTGTTTTGCCGTTTCTCTGGAAAGCGGCGAAAGCTGGAAAAACGAGTTCTCCTTGAAATTTTCGCATTAGTTTATTGAACTATATAGTGATTTTCGCTATCATGAATCAATATGAAAAGACGATTAATTACATCGGCGTTACCCTATGTGAACAATGTTCCGCACCTCGGCAACCTTATTCAGGTGCTTTCCGCGGACGCTTTCGCGCGTTTTTGCAGGCTTCGCGGATACGACACGCTTTATGTCTGCGGAACTGACGAATACGGAACCGCGACTGAAAACCGCGCCGCCGAAGAAGGCGTAAGCCCCAAAGAGCTGTGCGACCGCTATCACGCGATACACGCGGATATTTACAGTTGGTTCAACATTGCCTTTGACAAATTTGGCCGCACTTCTACGCCTGTGCAAACCGAAGTTACTCAGGGCATTTTTTTGAAGTTGGACAAGGCAGGTTTTATCTGCGAAAAAACCATTGAGCAGTTTTACTGTTCAAAGTGCGAAAGATTTCTTGCCGACCGTTATATCCGCGGAAACTGTCCCTCTTGCGGCAGTGCGGAAGCGAGGGGAGATCAATGCGAGGCTTGCGGAAAACTTCTTGACCCCACCGACTTAAAAGAGCCCCAATGTTCCGCCTGCGGAAGCACTCCGTCACTGCAAAAGACAAATCATCTTTATATAAACCTTCCGGGAATTAAAGAAAAACTTGAAGAATGGTTAAAGACAGCTTCCGTTAAAGGTTTCTGGGCGAATAACGCTGTGCAGATGACGCAGGCGTGGATTCGCGACGGCCTTAAAGAGCGGGCAATCACGAGGGACTTGAAGTGGGGAATCCCAGTCCCGCGACCCGGTTACGAGAAAAAAGTTTTTTATGTTTGGTTCGACGCGCCAATCGGCTACATTTCCATTACGGGAAATCTTGGCGAGGATATCGCCGCAGGCAAAAAAACTTTTAAGGGCCCGTCTTTTTCCGACTGGCGAGATTTTGTTGATTACTGGTGGAAGAGACCCGATGATGTTGAGTTGTTTCAGTTTATCGGAAAGGACAATATTCCATTTCACACGGTAATTTTTCCATCGAGCCAACTTGGAAGCGGTGACAAATGGACAATGTTACACCACATGTCAAGCACGGAGTACCTTAACTACGAAAACGGAAAATTTTCCAAGTCAAGAGGAGTGGGCGTTTTTGGAACGGACGCGATGGAAACGGGAATCCCTGCCGATGTGTGGCGTTTCTACATTTTTTACAACCGTCCTGAAAAATCGGACGCGCAGTTTACATGGAAGGATTTTCAGGAAAAAGTAAACTCGGAGCTTATCGGAAACCTTGGAAACCTTGTAAACCGCACGCTCACCTTTGTTACGCGCTATTATGACGGAAAAATCCCCGAAGGAAAAAGCAATCCTGATTTTTGGGCCGAAGCGGTAAAGAAGGAAAGCTCAATCGCGGAAAAACTTGACAGGGCGGAATTGCGCGACGCGTTCAGGGAGATTTTTGAGCTTTCCTCATTCGCGAATAAATATTTTCAGGATAACGAACCGTGGAAACTACGTGGCGAAAATCCTGAAAAAGCAAAAGAAGTTATCCGCGATCTGTCGTTTATTGTGCGCGATCTCTCGGTGTTAATTGAGCCCTACATGCCTGTGGCCGCAGGGAAAATTGCCTCGTTCTTCGGCCTGAAATTGGGAGAGGGTCTTAGCTGGAAAGATATCGGCAGGGCGCAGGGAGTTGGAGATGTGCAGATAACGAGCGAAGTGCTTTTCGCGAAACTTGAAGACGAGCAGGTGCAGGCCCTGCGTGAAAAATATTCGGGAACTCAAAAGGAAAGAGAGGAGGCAAAAGTGTCTTTTTCTTCGATTATAGATTTGCGCACGGCGAAAATCGAAAAAGTTGAACGCCACCCAAAAGCAGACAAACTCTACATTATTAACCTTGAGGTGGGGGAGGGCGTTACGGGAAACCGCGAGGAGCGGCAGATTGTTTCCGGCCTTGTTCCGTATTACACGGAAGATCAACTGCTTGGAAAGAAAATAATTGTCGCCTACAACCTGAAACCCGCGAAACTGCGCGGTATTGAATCGAGGGGTATGCTCCTTGCCGCCGGAGACAAAAAGGGCATAGCTCCTGAAGGAGCCGGTCCTGAAGGCGCGGAAGCGGAGCGCGTCGAGGTGCTTGATGCCGGAGATTGTCCGACAGGAACGCGTCTTTTGCCCGAAGGCGAGGAAGCTGTACTTGCACCTGCTGAAATAGACATCGACACGTTTTTTTCCCAGCCGATTTTTGTAAAAGACAATGAGGTTTATTCAGGCGGGAAAAAACTGTGTCTTAACGGAAAACCAGTACGCACTGCCGTTATCCCCGAGGGCGAAGTACATTAGGAAAATTTTACCACGAACCAACACAAACCATCACGAAATTGTTGTATCATTTCTTTTATTCGTGTTTGTTCGTGCGGTTCGTGATTAAAAAATAAATTTATGCAGGAATATATAAGGGAAATAACAGAAACTGACCTCGAAGTTTGTGAAAGTGCGGAATCATTTTTACAGTCCGCGATGTGGGGGGAGTTTAAGTCCCGCTTCGGCTGGAAAGCGTACGCTTTTTTGATTGACTGGTCGTCTGATAACACAGGTCAGAAAATACCCTTGCTTTTACTTTCACGCCGACTTGCCCCTGGTTTTTCGTTTGTATACATCCCCTGGGGTCCTATATTACCAGCCGATTTTCCCGCAGACGGCAAGACTCAGGTGCTTGCGGAACTTGCAAAAAAATTAAAACCTTTTCTCCCGCGTAACGTCGTATTTCTCCGTTTTGATCCGCCGTGGTACAATGTTGACAGCGAGGATTTCGTGGCTGTTTCAAAAAACGAGTCCGCCATGTTTCAAGACGCCGGTTTTTTGCGCGCCGCCGCCGACATCCAGCCGCCGGATACCGTGCTTGTAAACCTTGTCCCATCATGCGAGGAAATTCTCAGCCTCATGAAACCAAAGTGGCGCTACAATATTTCTCTTGCTGCAAAAAAGGGCGTGCAGGTGAAAACAGGCGGCGCGCAGGAGCTGGAAACATTTTACAGTTTGCTAAAGGAAACCGCCGTCCGGGACGGTATTGCGGTGCACAGTTTTGACTATTACAAAACGCTTTTTGAAATATGCGCCGAACAAGGCAAAAACGGCAAGGAGCAAATTCTGCGCCTGTACACAGCCGTCCATGAAGGAGACACGCTGGCTGGCATTGTGGTTCTCTTTCGCGGGAAATACGCGATCTATCTTTACGGAGCGTCTTCCGGCGAAAAACGCAATTTGATGGCTCCTTACGTTCTTCAATGGAGAGCCATGCAGGACGCGAAAGAGGCGGGATGCCAATTTTACGATCTTTTCGGTATACCCCCGGATGACGATCCCAATCATCCTATGGCAGGGCTTTACCGTTTCAAAACCGGCTTTGGAGGGCAGATCATACACCGACCGGGAAGCTGGGACTATCCGTATAAAAGAGCGGTTTACGCTCTTTTCAATTTTGCCGAGGCTTTCAGAAAAAAACTGCGAGACAAGAAAAAGAAAAGAAAATGATTTTATATTTTTAGGCATACATCAAGCGTAAGCCATAAAACGAATTCTCTTTTTACTCACTCATATCATAAGGGTCAAAAAAGCTGTTGGCTATAATTGTATCGTCCGTTGGAAGCTCGTAAGATGTCCATGCTTCATAACTTTCCACTAGTGCCAATGCGTCATCGTCAGCTAACGTTTTCATTAAGCGTTGGCATTTTTCTATAATACAATCAGGTTTGTTTTGAGCGCGCTGTACAGTCATCTCCAATTTGCGCGAAGAAGGGAAAAGGATTTCATTTTCCAGCAAAATCAGACGATAAAGGTTGAATATCATTCCGTTGGCGACATATTGGCGATGAAACCCCTGCGGTTTGCACATAACCCAATAATAATTGTAAAATTGCTTTAAGGTGCAGTAGAAACGTTTTTGTTTTTCCACTGCGTCTTTCTTTTGAAACACCGGAATACGGGCGATAATTTCTGGTAAGTCCGGCTCATCGCAAAATAATACTTTGGCGGCGCTGAACATATTACGCATAGGTTCAGCGCCATTTTCCGCAAGTTCTTCCAATTGTTTACGGGTCTTGAAATGCACATCGAAATACCCTCCTTGATAGGTACATTTTCCAAAACACGCTTCCATTGCTCCTTTGCCGTTTTTCTTGCGCTCATAGTATTCCTGCGATACAACAGCCACGCCGTCAATGTCTGAATCCGGACGTTCTGTGCCTGTAGCGAGTGAACCGGTTAGAAATAACGCGGTTATTTCGGGGTCTTCCCTGTAGTGAGAAATCATTATTTTTATCGAATCTTCATGGTGTTTTAACATTTCTTTATCCTCGAAAATATCATTTCAAATTAAATTAATGAATATTTTCGATCATTTTTACCGCATGTCCAAAACGAAAGTTTCAGGGCTATTGGATTAACCGCTACGCCGGCAATATAGCAAACCGCAAAACTTAAAGGTATTCCTTTTAATACAACAAGAAAAAAGTACGGAGGGAAACCGATAGCGAGGGCTGTATAAAGAACTCCAAAAATTACAACATAAAATGATACATAAATGAATGTTGTAAGCAAATTATACACAAAAGTGCCTATTTTTGCTTTGAAAAGTCCCGCGAACTTCTCCGCCAGTTTTTGAATTGGAATCAACAGTCCGATAATAAAAACGATAACATTACCTGCTATAAATCCTTTGAGCATTTCGAGCAATACGCCGGGGAACGGTACGCGTCCTGTGTAAATCAGGGAAAAAGCGGGCACTACAACTATGATCATCAGAAAAGAAAACCAGAATTGTATGACATACTTAAACGCTTTCATTGTAAATATTATTCAGTCTGCCTTTTTACAACAGGAATATATATTTCCGTGAATTTTCCTGTATCTGTCTGACAATGTTCATCACAGAGTACAAAATCAACTCCATTTTCCATAAATTCATATCCTGAGTTTGGAAACCATTCTGAAAATATATAATTATAAGTTCCCGAAATAGAAGAAGATAATTTTTCATCATCAAAAGGAGGCGGAGTGAAAACCGCGTACAAAGCTTCCGGTATGGCGCAGACATAATAATTTTTGGGAATAACGCATATTTCGTCTTTAACTTCAATGCCGACAACATACTCAAACTCGCCGTTTTCAGGGTTTTCAGGAAAACAAGCGCCGTATTCTACATGGTTTTTTATAAAAGGTTCGCCGTGTAATTTTTCTTTGCTCCCGTTATGTGCATATTCCTTCCATAATTCGGTAAAAACTTTAGTGCTTTCTTTGTTACTTGCAATTATCTTAACAGCGAACCCTGCCAATTTAACAGCCGATTTTCTAATCATTTTCGGTTCCATAACAATACCTCCATTAACATATTGTTTCGATTTTTTAAGGATAGGCAGTTTGGGTACATCAAAAGACGCGTGCAATCGGTATTTTTCAGGCGTACTGCCAAAGTAACGCTTGAATGCTTTTAGAAATCCCGTATGAGTTTCATATCCATATTCAACGGCAATATCAATTATATATTTTCCCGATTTGAGTTCCGACGCGGCAAAGACAAGCCGTCTTAATCTCACATATTCCATAATGGAATAACCAATATTCCATTGAAATATCCGGCAAAAATGATATGGAGAAAAACCCGCCCGCAGTGCCAATTTTTTAACACTCAACTTTTCTTTTATTTGAGCGTCAATGTAGCGCAAGATTTCCTGTAAGATATCAATGTAATCCAAATGATAACGTCCTTGTGTATAATATACATAAAGCTAATTTTTCGCGCTATTCCGGGATTGCTTTTTTACTATTCCTGAGTTGCTATTTGTTTTTCAAATTCCATTAATCCAAGCGGTATACATTTTTCCTATACACTAGTATAGATATATTATTTTCCGTCCTATTGCAATACATACCAAATCACATGTATAGTAAACACAAGGAGTTAATATGGCGTTTGCATTAAACACTTATCCAATCATATACCGCGCGAAATTTTCCGATGGAAAATGGGCAGGAGAATATTTGGAAAAACCGCACAAAACTCAGGAAGAAGAAGCGGCAATGAGCGAACAAGAGCGCGAAAAACTTGAAAACTCACGCAACTGTTACGCGGATATGCCGCTTGTAAATTATACGAGCCAGTACGGGCTGGCGTGTTTTGAGGGATTAAAAGCCTTTCCTCAGAAAAAAGGCGGGCTTGCGATTTTTCGCCCGGATCAAAACGCGGCGCGTTTTTACCGCTCAATGGAAGGGCTGTGCATGCCGCCTTTCCCCGAAAAAATTTTTCTGGAAGCCTGCGTTGAAACTGTCAAACGAAACGCCGCTCTAGGTTTTTTTACGCGTTACAACTCAAGCTGGGAAAAAGATTCTTTTATGACGGCAGACTCAGTTTATATAAGACCTTTCACTATGGCGGAAGGCGGCATTGGGGTAAATCTTTCAAATGAGCCGTATGTTATGGTGATAAATACTCCTGTAAGTTCTTACTTTTCGCACGGCAGTTCGGACTCTGCTGTTGTAACAGATCGTATACGCGCAACGCCGAAAGGCACGGGCTGGATAAAAGCCTGTTCAAATTATGTAATATCGGCTCTCGCAAAATCGGAAGCTTTGCAGGCAGGCTACATGGAATGTGTGTTTCTGGACGCGACGCACCGCAAGTATATCGAAGAAGGCTCGTCGTGTAACATTTTCTTTTATCTGAAATCCGGTGAGCTTATAACGCCTGAGCTTGGCGATACAATACTGCCCGGCATTACCCGCGCCAGTATCATCGAGCTTGCCCGCGACAGGGGCGTAAAAGTGAGCGAACGCAAAGTTTCAATAGACGAAGTTCTTGAGGAAACAAAGGAATGTTTCGTGAGCGGAACCGCCGCCGGAGCCACGCCTCTTTCTTCACTTACGTATCAGGGTAAAAAAGTTGCGTTTAACAACGGCAAGGTCGGCGAGTTTACCGCCGAAATCCGCGACACGATAAAGGGCATACAGTACGGTACGTTAGCTGACACTAAAGGCTGGATGACGTCGGTCATCTGAAAGATGACCTTTATATAACTTCCTCTCGTCACAAACCGCAGGTTTGATGACGTCGGTTGTTTAATTTTTAGCCACGAACCAACACAAACCAACACGAACAATAAATTTATATACAAGTTCGTGGCAAACTTTATTTCCACGTTGTCTTGATATGCGCGTAACCCATTATGGTCATTAGTGTCATGTAAACCGGCATGAAGAGCAATGTTAAAAAATAGCCGAGCTTTATCAACAGCCCGCCTTGCGGAAGTTTTGCGCGGAAAAGGGCGAAAGCGGCGATTGTGTTTTCTATCATGACGATGAAAACTCCGGCGGGCAGAGTCCAAAGACCGGGAAAAAATGGCAGAAGCGGGACAGCGAGAATGCCTGTGCTTATCACCAGCATTAACAGGTTGTAATTGAAGCGTGTAAGCGCTTCGGGGCTAAAAAGCCCGCCGTTGTTCCACCTGAGAGTCTGGTTTATAAATGAGCGCCATGAGTTTTCCGCGCCGGTTTCAACTGCCGCGTCCGCGTGAGCGACAGCGCGGATTTTGTATTCGCCCATGCGCCGTATCTGTGAAATGAGCGCGGCGTCTTCGGTGGGAGATGGCGGAATAGCGTCATAGCCGCCCGCTCTTTCAAGCGCTTTTCTGCTGATGATCAAATTATTCCCGAAACCGCCGCCCGCCGCTCCCAGCCCGACGGCTCCCGCAAGATAATTGTAGCGCACAACATGATCGTAACATTGGTAAAGGAAGAAAAATCCCTTCCCTTCTTTTTTCTTGAAAACAGGACCGATTACCGCGCCGGTTTTTTCGTCCTGTATACGGCTTGCCATAGCGCGAATCCAATCGGGGGGAACTTCGCAGTCTCCGTCTGTGAAAAGAAAATAATCCCCGCCCGCTTCGGCAATGCCTCTGGAAAGGGCATACTGTTTTTTATTCACGGCGGAGTTTTCACTCAATGTGATAATCCGGCAGTCAATTCCCCGCCGCTCCGCGTCGCCGGCAAATTGCGCGAGCATGGCGGGACTTTCGTCTGTACTGCGGTCGTCAACAAAAATAATCTGGGCGGGGTAAGACTGAACAAGGAGCGTGTTGAGCAGTCCTTTTATACGCTTTTCTTCGTTGTGGATTGGAATGATAACAGAAACTCTTGCTGTGTCCGCCTGCTTTTTTAACGTCTTCCTGTCCCTCAGCCACTCCAGAAAAATGCCGAACATCAGAGCGGTCTGCAAAGCGACAAAAAAAATACCGTGTCCATAGCGGAAAATATCGTAAAGGATCAATAACGCCCCCACTTCCAGTTTGCGCTATTTATAATATATTTTTCCCATAATTACAATTCTTTTTACTCAATTAGTCGCGTCAATAGTTCCGCCTGTTTTTACATCAGAAATATTGAAAATATTTATAGTTTTTTCTTATAGCGAGATACTTAATTCCCGTCCGTAAACATGGGCGATCTTTTCAAGCGTTTTTACTGTCGGGTTCGCTTTCCGGGGGTTTTCAAGGCGCTGGTATGCCTGATATGACAGTCCGAGTCTCCGGGCTATATCAGTTTGGCTTTGCTCTCCCCGAAGTTCCCGGAGTTGTAAGGCTACAGCAATATGGTTTGCCACAGTAACGGTATACCCTCCTGTATAGGACGGCGGGGGGACTGAGTTTCCCTGGGAAATATCCACCTCAAGGCAGCCGTCAAGCGCGTCTTTTGCCATTGCGAGGGCTTCTTCATGCGTAAAGCCGCAAGTAACCACATTAGGCATATCTGGAAATTGAGCTATATACACATCTCCCTCTTTTTTAATATCGCAATGATAGATCATATCCGTTTCCCCCTACTTCCTTTTAATTTTTATACCGGCTTGGCTCAGAATTTCTTTGCCAAAGTCTCCGAGGTCTTTCTTCCCATGCAAAGGGACTGACACAGGGCGGCGATCTTCTTTAGAAAAAATGTGATGGGAAGAGTTGATCCTTGCCAGTTTCCATCCGTTTTCTTTAAGTATTTCCATTATTTCTCTTGCCGTCATACTTATAATACACAACATACAACATATATATTGTAATGTCAAGAGGTTTTTTACATTTTTTTGAAAAAGTTTTTGGACTCCATTGGCGCTGATCGTGCATTTATTCTGCACATATTGACACGATTTAGAAAATATTTCTTGTTACTCCCAACCGCCGGCTTTCCCTTTTTTACTACCGTCTAAGTTGTCATTAGGACCGGCGGTGCTATCACGTTTTTTGCCATCAGACCAAGCGACTTTGCCATCCTTTGCCTTATTGGTTGCGTCAATGGTTCCGCCTGTCTTTACGAATGAACCCCTGTAAGAATAGACACCTCCACCGGCACCAGCGGTATTACCGCTGATTGTTCCGCCAGTCATGCGAAAATTTCCTGAAAGATTTAGAACACCTCCACCGGTACCACCGAAGTTACCGCTAATAGTTCCGCCATTCATTGTGAATGTGCCAAAATTTTCAACACCATTAATTCCGTTCCTTAAAATCGTTCCTTCTTGCAAGGTTAGACTACCACTAACCCATACCAATGTACTTTTTCTGTTTCCATCTATTGTTACATTATTACCTAACACTAAATGTATTCCTTTTTCGACCCGGATATTACCGTTATTAATCGTTCGCATTTGAGAATCTCCGGTAATGGTAACTGTTTTTGACCCATTTTCTCTAAACCATGCAGTTGAAGAAATGGTAAAATTTCCCGTCAAAGTAATAGAATAATTTCCTTCCTTCCTATAATTAATAATTTCGACAGCTCTCATAAAACGCTCCGCCGTATCAACATGCCATTCGGTCTCATTTCCATAAGAAAGCTTCTGAGCCAGCGTTTGCATTACTTCCATGCCGTCGTTAATCGTCTTATAGTTTACCGAAGTTCCTACCTCTTGCGCCCCGCTCTTCAGGTTTATAACAGAAGCGTTAAACATCGTCTGCTCGCCCAAACGACGCGCAACGCAGGAAAGCGCGAACAGCGGGTTTTCCCCCGCGCCTATGCGGACAATGTTTTTATCCGCCGTGTCCCCGCGCAACTGGTTGTTCCATTCTGTCTGTACCTGCTCAAGGCTTTTGGTACGGGGGTACACCGCGTAACTGCCGTAACGGATAAGGTAAATGGCGAGTATCTGCGCCAGCACGTCGCCGGAATTGTCATTGCCGGAAACAGCCACCCGCGTCGCCGCAAGCTTGGGCAGTTTGGAAGTGTCGCGTTTTGTCGCATCTACGATGTTACGCGCCATTGCAGGTATTTTTGCGGGCATTTCTTCAATTTTCGTAAAAGTCTGAATGTCCCCCGCGATTTCCTCAAGGGTTTCGGTATTGATAATGCCGACAACAAGCAGGTTTTTATCGCCTAACTGCGCGATATTCCCCGCGATAATATATTTCGCCCCAAGCTGATGCCCCAATGAAACGGCATTATCCGGGTCGGTAAGCCCCGACGTATATTGAAACTGCTGTTCCCCCCGCATTGCGCGGGTAATGCTGGTGCGCGGTATGAGCGTAAACGCCCCGTTGATGGTCTGGTCAAACATAAACAGTTCGGCGATTGTTTCACCGTCCTCGCCCTTGCCCCCGGTGAACGGCAGAACCGCAAGATTGTCTTTGGCAAATACGGCAAAACAATTAATAACCAGCAATAAAAGTATGCCAAAAACTGACTTTTTCATGTTGAAACTCCCTTATATAAATATATATCAAAAAAAATTAATTTTGTCCACTTTGACATACATTATATAACGTGAAAAGTTGCCATAATACCCATTGACCAAATACCCAATTTACTGCTTAATAGAGACACCGGGGATATAGCTCAGTTGGTAGAGCGATAGGTTCGCAATCTATAGGCCTGGGGTTCGAATCCCCATATCTCCAACTTTACATTTCCAGAGCGATTCCAATCTTGGAGTTGAATTCTTTTTCCGTGATTTTGTCTTTCAGAAAATCTGAAATTATTTGGCGTATGACCGGGGGAAAGGCTTTCCAGTAGCGTTCGGTCCAGACGCCCATTTCTTCGCGCAGGTTTTGGTCAACGGATTTTCTCATTGAGCCGCGTGAAAAAGAGATGAACTGTTCGATCATCGAGATAAGGACATCGCGGGGCAGGGTTTCTTTCTTTGCGGTACCCCTCGCTTGACCGGAAATGCGGAAGTTATCCTGCGGCAGCCATGCCTGACACAGCTCGTCAATTTGATCGGCGGAAAGTTCCGGCGCGTGTTCCTTGATGATCCTGACCATCATTTCGCGGATTGAGTCTTTCATGATTTCAATGCCGCCGAGTCCCGTGCTTATTTGACCGGTGATTTCCTTTGCCATGCGCTCTGGATCGGGTATATTGCCGACTGCGCTGAACATTGACAAATTCCGCCGGCGTCTGACTACGGCTTCGGCGACCGCCTCAATAGAGGCGGCATCGCAGCGATTCAAAATATAGTCAAGCGTTTGAAAAAGTTCGGTATCTGCCATAGCGGACAGAATTAGACTTTCTTGGTAATATAGTCGCTTTTAAGACAACGCGCGCAAATTTTCAGCTTCAATGTAGTTCCGCCAACCTCTGTTTTTACATTAACCAGATTTGGTTTCCATGTCCGGCGGGTATGGTTTTTGGCATGGCTTACTTTGTTGCCGGTAACTGTATGTTTTCCGCAAATATCACAACTCCGTGACATAATATCCTTCCTTACAATGCCCATTTGGGTAATTGTCAAATTTATACCAGAAATCGGGAAGAATGTAAACCCCTAATATTTAAATTCGCTGTCCCCGATAAATTCACGCAAAATACTGGTTCCGGGGACATATTGCGGCGGGATTGGGGTGAAATTCTCCAAAAATGAGAGGAGTCTCACCGCTTCGGCGTATTCGTACATATTGGGTTTTACCGCCCGCAGGAGGGGGTCGGCGTAGTATTTAAGGACTGAAAGTTCATAGTCGAGCGCGGAATTGAACGCGGTGTCCGAGCTTTCCTGAAAGGGAAAAATGTACTTGCGCTCGCCTGCCTGCACATTAGTCCACATTTTTATAGTGCCCGCGGCGTCCATTCCCCTGAACTGGGAATCGCGCACCATGCGCCGCAGAAGCCTGTTGTCGCTGGTGGGGATACGGTTGTGATCGTCAAGGTTAAGCTGGGTAAGGGCGGAAATGTAAATCTTGAATTTTGTGGCGCGGTCGATGCTGTGGGTAAGAGCGTCGTTGAGTCCGTGTATGCCTTCAACTATCAAAATATTCTGACTGTCCAATTTGATTTTCTTGCCGCCGGATTTTGTGCGGCTGCCGGTCTTAAAATCGTAAACAGGAAGCGTTATTTCCTCTCCCCGGTAAAGCGCCAAAAGCTGTTCATTCAGGAATGGCACGTCAAGGGCTTCAAGACATTCATAGTCCGGCTCGCCCTTTTCATTCTTCGGCGTTTCATCTTTTCCCCTGTAGTAATCGTCAAGGCTGATGGCGATGGGCTTGATCCCCATGACCATAAGTTCGATGGCAAGCCGTTTGGCGCTTGTGGTTTTTCCTGAGCTTGAAGGACCCGCAATCAGAACTATTTTGATGCTTTCGCGTTTTTCATAAATCCGGCTTGCGATGTCCGCCATTTTACGCGCCTGATGAGCTTCCGCAATCCTGATGTATTCCAAAAATGTTCTATTTGAAATTCTTGAATTTAATTCGCCCACGACGCGGACGCCGACAATGCGCCCCCATTTTTTATAGTCGCTGTAAATCTGATAGAGCTGCGGCTCGTCCGTAAAAGGCGCGATGGTTTTTCCCTTGCCGATTGCCGGGAAGCGCAGAAGAAAACCGTCCCTGTACGGCATAAGCTCAAATGTCGAAAGAAGTCCTGTGCGCGTAAGAAGAGGCTGAATGTAGATGTCCATGTAGCCCTGACATTCATTTACCTTGATGCGGGAAGAGCTTCGCTGTTCCAACAGCAGGGCGGTATCTGTTTGTTTGTGCGTTTTGAATAACTGCAATGCTTCTTCGTAAGCCAGATATTTAAAAGTTATAGGTAAATCTTCCTTTACCAGTTTTTCCATTTCTTTGGCGAGACTTTCAACCTGTCCGTCTTTTGGTATGTCTCCCGAACTGAACGTGTAGTAGTAACTGTTTCCCATTGAATGACCGACATTCACGCCGTCATTCGGAAAAATGTTTCGCGCCGCAATCGCCAAAACAAAAGAAAGCGTCCTGCGGTAGATCATCGCCCCTTCCGGCGAGTCGATAAGCACTGGCTCTACTGTCGCGTTTACAAAGATGGTCGTTCCAAGCGGACGGATTTCGTTGTTCACCTTGACCGCCGCAATCTCATCCGCCGCGATGCCGAAATGTTCGATCATCTGCGACGCTTTAGTGCCGTAGGGACACTCAACCGTTTTTTTACTCGACTGAAAATAAATCTGTATGTTGTTCATATTGATATTAGTCTCCTATTCTTATTGAATTAAACCATGCGTCGCTGTAAAAGTCCAATACAGTCCCCAGATCGTCTACCAGTTCGGTGTTGAGAAGGTCTGCCGAGGAGTACCATGAAAGTCCGGTTTTGTACGCGCGGGCGGGAACATTAACCGTTGCGGGTAAGCCGAAGGTGTCTACAAATTCGGCGTAGATTTCAGGACGGTGGATGAAGTCGATAAATTTGTGAGCCAAGTCGATGTTTCGGGCTCCTTTCAGAATGCACATGTTGTCAATGTAGGAGGGTCCGCCTTCACGCGGGATAAAAAAGACCGTGTCGTTTATCAACTGGGCGTTGCCTTCGATTTCCTCAAAAACAACTTCGGGGAAACCGTGCACAACCCAAAAATCGCCGCTGGCATAACCTTTGCCGAAAGATTCAGCGTCGAATTTTACCAGATTCGGTTTCCATGAATTGTTGACAAAATCTCTGGCGGCGGCAATACGGACGGGGTCGGTTGTGTTTACCGACCAGCCCATATGCACAAGCGCGCCGCCGATTACTTCGCGCATGTCGTCTAACATTGTCATGCGACCTTTAAGGTCTGTTCTGCCAAAAATAGACCAACTTCTTTCAAAAACGGGAACTCTTGCCGTGTTGACTATTACGCCCGCGGCTCCGTAGAAATAGGGAACAGAATATTCCATGTCCGGATCATAACTTGCTCTTCGCAGAACTTCCGGATCGATATTTTTCAGATTAGACAATTTTGATTTATCAATTCTTTCCAGCATACCCTGCCGGATCATAATCGGAACATAATCTTTTGAAGGAAACACTATGTCGTAACCGCCGCGCTTCGCGCTGCTTGCCTGAAGCTTGGCATACATATCCTCGTTAGACGCAAATTCATCATAAATCACCCTTGCGTTGTACTCATCTTCAAACTTTTCGATGACAGAATCCGGCGTGTAATACGTCCAGTTGTAAATATACAACCTCTGTTTACCAAGACCGCAGGAAACCATGACGGGCATCAGCGCCGCCAGAACCGCATGAAAGATGACTTTCTTTTTTACCATTTGTTATACCTCCTAAAATTTAAGAGGTGTTCAGAAACTTTAATTTCTGAACACCCTCCATAGAATAATTGTGGTTTTTCATATTTTAACTTGAAAAACCGTAAAGTAAATCAAAAAGCAATCGATTTTTTCGATTTACTCAATCTCCAATTCTTATCGAATTGAACCAAACCACGCGTCGTTGTAAATATCCAAATCCGCGCCAAGGTCTTTCTTTAGTTCTACGTTTGAAAGATCTTCGGCGGAATACCATGCGTCGCCGGTTTTATACTGGCGGGCGGGTATATTCGCCGTTGCCGGAAATCCGAAAATATCCGCAAACTCGGCGTAAATTTCGGGACGGTGGATAAAGTCGATAAACTTATGCGCAAGATCCACGTTCTTTGATCCTTTAAGGATACACATGCTGTCGATATAGGCGGGTCCTCCTTCCTTCGGAATAAAGAACAATGTTTCATCAATAAGCCGCTGGTTATCTGCAATTTCCTCAAAGACAACTTCGGGATAACCCTGAACTACCCAAAAGTCGCCGTTTGCGTAACCTTTGCCGAAAGATTCAGCGTCGAATTTTACCAGATTCGGTTTCCATGAACTGTTGATGAGGTTTTTCGCCTTCTCAATCTCGGCGGGGTTAACGGTGTTCACCGAATAGCCAAGATAAACAAGAGCGTCGCCCATCACTTCGCGCATGTCGTCTAACATTGTCATGCGTCCGTTAAGGTCTTCTCTGCCGAAAATAGACCAGCTCTGCTCAAAAACGGGAACTTTGGCTGTGTTGACGATAATGCCGGCGGCTCCAAAGTAGTAGGGAACTGAGTATTCCATTCTTGGATCATAGTCCGCCTGCTGAAGTACCGCAGGATCGACGTTGCTTAAGTTGGGGATTTTCGATTTGTCAATCTTTTCAAGCATGTTCTGATGAATCATGATTGACACGTAATCCGCCGACGGGAAAACAATATCGTAGCCGCTGCCTCCCGCCTTGAGTTTCGCGTACATGTCTTCGTTAGATGCAAATTCGTCGTAAATGACCGTGACATTGTACTCTTCTTCGAACTTCTCGATCACCGAATCCGGCGTGTAGTAGGTCCAGTTGTAAATGTACAGACGCTGTTTTTTCGCGCATCCGCCAAACAATAAAAATGCAAGTAACAGCGCAATCAGCGTTGGACCAGTTACCGCAAGCTTTGCACGCAGTCCCGCTTGTCTTTTTTTTGGAACTGCGTCAGTGATGGGTATTTCCTCCATCTTTACCTCTCTTCTTTCTTCCATAATTTCCTCCTGATTTATTTACGGAATCTCTAGGAGACTCCGGAATCACTATTTTGCGGCAATAAATTTCAGAAACCTCCTGAGCATGATAGAAAGCACAACGGTTCCCAAAATCATTACTACCGAAAGCGCGCTAATAAGGGGCGTAACTCCGCCCTTGCGCGTAATCGCCGAATATATAAAAACGGGCAGGGTAGAAGACCCCGGTCCGGCTACGAAAAAAGTTATAACGAAATCCTCAAGCGACAGAGTAACTGCCGTCAAAAAACCTGACATTATTCCTGGCATACAAATAGGAAGGGTTACCTTGAACAAGGTTTCCCTTTCGGTAGCTCCCAAATCGCGCGCGGCTTCTATTATTGAAAAGTCAAATTCGTCAAGACGCGCCATCACCATTAAAAACACAAAGGGCAGGTTGAAGGTCGTATGCGCGACATAAATTGTAAAAAGCCCAAGTGGAATCCCAAGTCCGGCGAAAAATATTGAAAGCGAGACGCCGATTATTATTTCCGGCAGAATCATCGGCAGGAAAGAGATCGTTTGCACATAACCGCGCAGGCGGAACTTGTACCAGTTAACCCCGATTGCGCCCATCGTTCCGAGAATGGTCGCGGTAATCGCCGATGTCGAGGCTATGTAAAGGCTGTTTCTGAAAGCCCGCCACAGTTCCCGCGAATTTACAAGACGGTTGTACCAGCGCAGGGAAAAGCCCGTCCAGTTCATGCCTGTCGAGCTGTTGAATGAATAGAGGATAAGCACCAGCAGAGGCAAAAAGAGAAAAAATATTGTTACGGCGAAAACGGTATTGGAGAGCGAAAGATTCCTGCGGTACGCGCGTCTTGCGTGGCGGGCTGCTTCTCCCTGTATTTTGCCGGGTTTTATAGAGGTGATGACATTACGGACAATATTTTTAAAATTCCAGCTCATGGCGCGCCTCCGTTTCCGCCGCGGGCTTCACCGGTTTTTACGTCCGTTTTTACGGAGGTATCGCGCTTTTGTACGTTCATCATCAACAGCACGCCGACGGTTGTTACCACCGTCAGTACCATGGAAATCGCCGCCGCGCGCGGCCAGTTACGCGATTTTGAAAGCTGGTCGGCGATTATATTTCCAAGCATATAGGAGTCTTTTCCGCCGACCAGAAGAGGCACGGCGTATGCGCCGAAAATTGGAATGAAGGTAAAAAGCACGGACGTAAAAATGCCGCCGCGGATATTCGGGAGCAGTATTTTTACAATAGAAACGATTTTATTCGCGCCCAGATCACGGGCTGCTTCCAGCAGGGAAAAATCAAATTTGTCAATCGTGGAAAACAGCGGAAGTATCGCGTAGGGCAGGTACATATAGACAAGCACCAGTATTACGGTTTTTTGGTTGTAAAGAAAGGGAATGTAATCTTTGATCAATCCGAAGCGTAGAAGCGTTTCGTTAAGGAAGCCGTTGTTTCCTAAAATGTTCATCCACGCGAAAACCCTGATGAGAAAATTTGTCCAGAAGGGAATTATTATTAACAGCAGAAAAAGCGTCTGATGTTTGCTTCGCGCTATGCAGTAACCGCAGGGCAGAGCGATTAAGATTGTAATTATAGTAGAAATTACGGAAGTAAAAATTGTGCGCAGGGTAATATTTATTAATACCGGGTCTCCAAGATAACGGTAGGCGTCCATTGAGAACTCTTGTTCCACGCCGCCGTACAGTCCCTTTTTCATAAAACTGTAGATAACGATGATTACTATCGGCGCGAGAAAAAAGAGACTGAACCATATCGCCATAGGCGAGGAGTAGAGCGGGCCGTAATTCCTGGCCGCCGGCTTCACTTTTTCACCTCGACAATGTAGCCGTCAACGGCGCTCCATGAAAGGTAGACCTGATCCTTCCAGCAGATGTCAGGTCCCTCATCGGAATAATTGGCGTGCTGTTTAATGACACGTAACAAAATTTTTCCCGGCACTTCGACGTAGAACTTCGTCTGAAAGCCGGAATAAATAGGCTCGTCAACTGTGCCCTGAAAAAGATTGATGTCTTCCCGTTTTGTCGCCGGCTTTTCTTTACTTATAACAATTTTTTCCGGTCTTATCGTAAAACTCACAAGCTGACCGGGATGCACTTCGTCAACAGTCGTTACTTTGATTTTTCCCAATTCGGGTATTTCAAGCTCGACCATGTATTCGGTTACTCCCTCAACATCCTGTATATTCATTTTTTCCACGCTTAACGCCGTGCCGTCAAACAGGTTCGTCTCGCCGATAAAACGGGCGACAAAATCGGTTGCCGGGCTTTCGTAGATTTCATGCGGCGTCCCTATCTGCAGAATATCGCCCTGATTCATGACGGCGAGCCTGTCTGAAACAGAGAGCGCTTCCTGTTGATCGTGGGTAACGTAGATGAAGGTGATTCCTATTTCATCATGAATGCGATCCAGTTCTATGAGCATGTGCTGGCGCAGTTTCGCGTCCAGGGCGGAGAGCGGTTCGTCCAAAAGCAGAACCCTCGGTTCGTTGATAAGAGCGCGGGCGATGGCTACGCGCTGTTTCATTCCGCCTGAAAGCTGGTTCGGTTTTTTGCGGGCGTGTCCCTCAAGACGCACAAGATGCAGGTATTTTTCAACTTTGTCTTTTATTTCCGCGCTTGGAATTTTTTTAAGCCTTGGCGAGAAGGCGACGTTTTCAAACACGGTAAGATGCGGGAAAAGGGCGTAGTTCTGGAAGACCGTGTTGGTGTGGCGCTTGTTCGGGGGCATAGAAAGCACGTTGTTGCCGTCAAGGGTCAGCTTCCCGCAGTCCGGGTTTTCAAAGCCCGCAATAATCCGCAGCAGGGTGGTTTTACCGCACCCTGAAGGTCCCAATAGGGAGAAAAATTCTCCCTTTTTAATTTCCAAGCTCACGTTATTGAGCGCCATAAAATCACCGAAGGATTTGCTGATCCCTCCGATGACAACATCGCTACCTATCAATCTGTTCCTTCCAGCCTCCCTGTGCCTATAAGGGAACAATGGGGTTTTTTTGTCTTAATGTCAATACTCTGCAAAAGTTTGCCTAAAAATTAATACCCCCAAGACGGGCTGCGTAAACCCCTGCCGGGGGCTTTTCGGGGTAATTATTGAATTAGAGCGGATGTCCCGGATTGGACGGCGGGAAGATTAATAGACTAGCTGAGAAAAACGGTATATACTAAACACAGGAGAAGTTATGAAGAAGATAGTTCTGTTTTTGTTCCTTGCGGTTTTTTTAGTTGTTGCTTGCAATGAAGCGATAGATATAAATTTGCCGCAAACAGACACAGATCAATTTATTTCAGGAAACAGTGTTTTATTTCCCGGAGGAACAAAAGCAGTTGACGTTTATAATACGGTTTCTTCTATTTTTAATGATAATGAATGGCATGACATAACTGATGGCGAATGGAAATATATAAAGACAACAGACACTGACGGTTTAACAACTCAAGCATGGGAAACAGTGCCTTTTTTTAAAATAAAACATACCAGCGACGAAAGCAGAGGTTATATTATTTATACTGTTTACTTGTATTCAGATGATTCAAATATAAAAGAGATAACCTTTAACTGGCATGGGGAATGGGTAGTTGTGGATGTTTTTTCAAGCATGCAACCCATTGAGGGCGACATATCTTTTATATTTTTATAATTTTCGCCGATACCGGCAGGCGGGGCTGGCTGTGAGCCGTTCCTATAAAGATTAACGCGGAAACCCCGCTCAATACTCTACCTGCCATAAAAAAAGTCCCTGAGGGGGCAGGGTAGGACCGGCTAGGGAGCGGTCTTTTGAGGCGATTATTTCGCGCATTTTTTCGGGGGGTGTGTCGTTTTCTTCGTAATGAAGGAATGTTCCGGCTGCAGACCGAACCATTTTCCGTAAAAAGGCGTTCGCGCAAATTTCAAAGATAAGGCGGTTTCCTTCCATAAAAAAACCGGCTCTGTAAATGTACCTGTGTTTTGATTTGCTTGTGTCGCCGGAAGCGGCAAAAATAGAGCAGTCTGTTTCACCTAACAGAAGCCTGCAGTAGGCGTTGAGAAGCTCCACGCGCGGGAAACGGCGGAGCGGGACATTGTATAGCCTTTCATGAGGAAGCAGGGCGGCTGTACAGATAAAATGGTAGCGGTATGTGCGCGAGACTGCGCTGAAACGGGCATGAAATTCGCTTTTTTCCTCGCGGACTTCCAGAATGCGCACGTCCCGCGGAAGGAGCGTGTTCAGCGCGGGCGTAAAACGATCCGCCGGAATGCTGTCTATGTTTGTATAAAAATTGGCGACCTGTCCGGCGGCGTGGACGCCTGTGTCCGTGCGGCCGGAGCCTGTCAAAGTTACAGGTTGTCCGTGCATTTTTTCAAGAGCCTGTTCAATTTCGCCTTGAACGGTTCTGTCCCCTTCCTGTTTCTGCCATCCGCAAAAATCAGTTCCGTCATACGCAATTAAAAGCCTGATATTTCTGCCTTCCATGAGTTATGTCTCTGGAAATTCTTCCACAAGATGTTTGTTGATTGTATCGTAGAGTGCTCTGGCGTGTTCAAGGAACGCTCCGGGTTTATCTTTAGATGATTTGCCCAAGCCGAAAAGTTTGGCGATTGTCCTGCGCGCGTCCTCAAGAGAAGCCTTTCTCTCTTCCGCGTTATGCGCGGGACCGAAATTGTAGCGAAGGTAAGCGCAGATGTAGAGCATTCCTTCATAGGCGTAATTTTTATCAAGATCGGGACCGAAAACTTTTATGCCGGAAAGATTTTCTTTTCCGCTCTGTTCGCGGGCAAGGGCTTCGTTGTAAAGGTACTGCGCCTTTTTCCTGAAAAGTGAAGCGAGCCAGTCGTAGTGCTGTCCGGAAAATTTCTTGTCAAGTTCGTCCAAAAGCCATGAACAGCGCAGAGCGGCAAGCCCCTGTTTTATTGTGGGAGACGCTTCCTTGTTGTAATAGTCATAACAGCGAAGAACAAGATACTGGGAAGCCGCTCCTTCCATGAGAGTCCGGCTTCCGCTGAAATCCACATTAGGAAAAACAAGGGAAGTTTCCTTTATCCGCGTATCGCGGTCATTAACAGCTTTTTTCTTGCCGTCTGCCGGAAGCTGTGAAAAATCATTTTCCATTGAAGCGAACCAACATTCGGGGCACACTATCGCGTTGTATATAAGAGGAAAAACTTCACCGTACTTTACAGACGGCTCGTAAAGCCGGTGGAGTTCGTTTGTAAGAGCGCCGGCAATCAGTCTGCCTCCTCCTGAAAGAAGTTCTTCCTTGTGAAACTGAGTTAAACATTCAGGACACTTAAACTCTTTCTTTGATTGAAAGGTAATTTTTAGCTCTTTATCTTCATTTTTTCCCATTGTCGTTTACGCTCTTTCCAATACAACTACCGCTACGGCGTTTTCTCTTTCGTGGGAAAGAGAAATATGCGCCTTGTTTGATCCCGATTTTTCAAACGCCTTTTGCGCTGTTCCTGACAGCTTTATTTCGGGGATGCCGTTCTTTTTACTGACTACCGCGATGTCCTTCAGAGCTATGCCGGAAAGCCCTGTTCCCAGAGCCTTGCCGAACGCTTCCTTTGCCGCGAATCTTGCAGCTAACGCCTGAACCGCTCCGTTTCCGCGCGAAGAAACAAGGTCAATTTCATCAGAGCTGAAGTATTTTTTCAGAAGCCCTGAGTTCGCGCGCCAGCGTTCCATGCGTTTTACATAAACTATATCGATTCCGACGCCCGTGATCATTATTCGTTCTCACTCCTGTCTGCGCTTTCATATCTTTGCGATTGGCGCGGAATACGGCGGATTGCTCCCCGACATTCCAACATTCTGTTCCCGTGTATAATAATCAGCGGATTATCGTTTATAATGTTTACCATAACAGAAAAATCTTCGTATCGCCCGTCAAGATCGATTACCCCAGTGTAGAATTCGTACAGAGCTTCCATTGCGCCGCGGGGACCGTCGGCTGTCACTGCCGTCGGGTTTACAAATTGGCTCGTCAATTCGTACCCCTGCGCTACGTTTCCCCGGAAAACAGGCGATACGCTGATTTTCCTGCTAATTTTTTCTTCCAGCGCGACGTTGATTTCCATAGGGACAACGGATATTTCCAGAGGCTCGACGCCAAGCGCGCTTCCTTTCTTTCGTGTCTGCACCGGTATCTTGTAAGAACCTTCGCTTTTATATCTGTCAAGATCGATGAAAGCCTCAATGTCGTCCTCAAGAATCGAGCCGATGTCATTCGCTTCTCCGCGCACGCTTATTCTTACGGTGTGCGCGTATGAGCCAGCCGGAACCAGCTTGCTGTCGGATACGATCCGCAAGGGGGCGGAAAAAAACCGCGTTTCAAGAGTGTTAACCCTGTGAAAAACGGAAAGAACAAGCGCCGCGATTACAGAGAGAACTTTTACAGGCCATTTATCCGTTATTTTCAATAAAAATTTTCTGCTATTCAACGATGACCTCCCCTTCCTGATCCGAAGAAGCGATTATATTTTCTTTTTTCTCCGCCCTGCTTCCGCTGTCCAGAAGCTCTTTTAATTTGCGCGTAACTTCCATTGATGAGAGGTCGTAATAAAGCTTTGAGTCATACGCCAGAGAGATGGCTCCCGTTTCTTCCGACACAATAAGTATTACCGCGTCCGAATGTTCAGCCATTCCAAGACTCGCCCTGTGGCGCGTTCCGAAATTCTTGCGTATATCCTGTCTTTCAGATAACGGAAGAAAACACCCGGCGGAAACTATCTTGCCGTTTTGAATAACTATCGCGCCGTCGTGAAGAGGTCCGTCAAACGCGAAGATAGCCACGATGAGACCCGAAGAAATTTCGGCGTTGATCCTTGTGCCGGTATCAATAATATTTTTTAAGTTGATCTTGCGCGGGAATACGACCAACATTCCGCGCTTTTGTTCGGAAAGCAGTTCCGCGGCGGTAACTACCGCGTCAAGCTGTCCTATGCGCGGTTTGGTGTCGGGTCTGAACAGCTCTCCCTGTCCTAGCCTCATGATAATTTTTCGCAGTTCCGGCTGAAATACGATAGCGATAGCTATAAAAAGACCGGGTGCGATTATCGCGAGAACCCACCGCAAGGTGGTCAGGTTGAAAAAAAAAGCTATGCCGTATATAAGGACGAGAAAGCCCGCTCCTTTTACAAGGGGAAGAGCCTGAGTTCTTTCCAGCAGTTCATAACCCTTGTAAAAAAGGAAAGCGAGAAGAATTACATCCAGAACAGGACGGGTAAGATCATAAATTGAAATTAGCTTCTCAAACCATGCCATTATTGATAATTATCATACACTATTTTTTATTTTTTTGTAAGCTTTCATATTGAAAAATTATTCTGTCCGCTATGCTCTTGCCGTCGAGTCCGTTCAGAGCCAGCAGTTCTTCTCTTGTTCCAAGCGCCCGATCCTCTTCCAAAAAACCGCTGTCTACGGCAAATACCGCCGTTTCCGCCGTACAGTGAAGCCTCTTCGCAAGGGCTGCGGCGTATTCGCCGAAACCTCCCTCCCTTATCCCTTCTTCGATAAACACCGTCAGTCTGTATTCGTTCATTAATCCGGCAAGATAGGCTTCGTCAACCGGTTTCAAAAACCGCAGATTGTAAAGATCCGCCTCAATTTCGCGCTCTTTAAGAATTTCAGCCGCCTGCGCGGTCTCTCTGTAGAGACTGCCTGTGAAAAGAAGGCATATCTTTCCGCTTCCCTTTGAAAGCCAAACCCCGCGCCCGGCTTCGACAGGCTGTGAAAATGCGGGAACTTCATCGGGACAGTAAGCCTTGGGGTAGCGGAGCATAACCGGTCCGCAAGACGGCTGTTCCAGCGCCCAGTCAAGCATGAGCCGCATTTCATTTTCGCTTGCCGGAGACAGAATAGCCGTATTTGGCGCGCTACGGAAAAGCGCGATGTCAAACAACCCCTGGTGAGTTTCGCCGTCGCTGTCAACAAAACCGGCTCTGTCCAGCGCCAGAATTACGGGCAATTTTTGAAGAGCCGCGTCATGAATAACCTGATCGACCGCGCGTTGTATAAACGTTGAATAAATCGCCGCTACAGGTCTTAGCCCATTTGAGGCAAGACCGGCGGCGAATGTGACGGCGTGTTCTTCCGCGATGCCGACATCGTAAAACCGTTCGGGAAAAATCTGGGCGAAAGGGGATAGTCCCGCGCCTTTTTCCATTGCGGCGGTAATGGCGGCGACGCGCTTGTCGCGGTGAGCCGCGGTAAGCAGTGCCGTGGAGAACGCTTCCGTAAAGCTCTTTCTTCTGAATGAGCCGGACATCTTCGCAATCCCGCCGTCTACGGAAAATGAACCGACTCCGTGATAACTGTCCGGTTCGTCTTCCGCGTAGCCGTAGCCTCTGCCTTTGCGCGTAACAACGTGAATTACGACGGGGCGGTTCAATTTCCGCACGTCTTCAAGAACGCCGGTTAAAGCCGCGATATTGTGTCCGCCTATAGGTCCGACGTATTCAAAGCCAAGATCGACAAAAAAATTGTCGGTGTAAAAAACCGCTTTTACGGCGCGTTTAAGGCGCAGTACAAGGTTGAAAAAAGCGTCTCCAAAAAAGGGAAGTTTTTTTGCCATAGCGTCGAAATGGCGGCGGAAAATTTGATATTCGGTTTTCATTGAAATGCGGCTTAAATATTTTGATATTCCGCCAACGTTTAAGCTGATGGACATTTTATTGTCATTGAGAATCACGATTAAAGGCAGACCCAAGTGTCCCGCGTGGGACAGAGCTTCGTACGCCATTCCGCCTGTGAGCGCGCCGTCCCCGATAACAGCGACGGCGTGTCCCTTGCCGCCTAGAGCTTTTTCCGCCGCGAGAAGCCCTAGCGCGGCGGAAATTGAAGTTGACGCGTGTCCTGTATTGAAAGCGTCGTGTTCGCTTTCGCTGCGTTTTGGAAAACCGGCAAGCCCTCCGTATCTGCGAAGAGTTGAAAATGAGGCAAGGCGTCCTGTCAATAGTTTATGCGCGTAACACTGGTGTCCCACATCCCAGACGATTTTATCTTCAGGCGAATTAAAAACCCTGTGCAGGGCGATGCTCAGTTCCACAACCCCCAGATTGGAAGCAAGATGCCCGCCGTTGCTTGAAACGGTGCGGACAATACGTTTTCGTATTTCCTCCGCAAGCCGTTTAAGTTCGCTTAAATTTAATTTTTTTAAATCCGCCGGAGAGTTTATTTTTGAAAGCAAAAGTTCAGGTTGTTTCATCTAACCGCCGTTTTTTAACTTTTTGAAATCTTCAAGGTATTTTCTCCTTGATTCTGAAAGATCTTCCAATTCTGTCAACATATTCCGGTTGACTTCGGCGGCAATTGGAAAAAGATATTGTTTTGTCTCGTTGATATAACGTTCCACAAATTCAAGGTTGTTTACAAAACCGAGAGAAATCATGTTGGAGATTCTGTCGGCGACTTTAAGAACTTTTGCGTTATGCGAACCTGTTTCCCTTATGCGCGTAAGAAAATCATGCTTGGTCTCTCCTTCGCGCCTTGTTACTTCCAGCACAAGTTTGTATACTTCATGGCTTTCAAAGTCAATCGACAGCAGGGTGTTGTGGTTGAAATTGGGAACGTCTTCCAGTAAATCGTGGACAACCGACGCTTTCAACAGCACCGGGTCTATACAGCCGTAGTCGATAAGGATCGCCATAGTGTCAATCTGATGACGGAACATATTTCCGCCGCCTTCGCGCGATTTGCCGATAAGGTTTATCGCGATCTGAATGTAGGGAGCGAGATGCATTCCTTTTAGCATCTGCATTTGTTCGTACGTCATTTACAGATCCCTTAAATAGCTGTTGAGTTTTTCTGTGCGCCTTTGCGTATCTTCAAGTTTTGTTTTCTGTTCGGCAACCAGTTCCGGCGGAGCGTTTTTTACAAACTGCTCATTCGCGAGTTTTGCGCGTAATCCTTCAATATACTTGCGATCCCTCTCCAAATCATTGGCGAATTTCTTTTTCAATGCCTGAGTGTCAACCGCTTCCGCGACAAACGCGAAAACTTCAAAACCTGCGCCTGCCATTCCGATAGAACCTTGCGGACGTGCGTCCGCCGGACGTTCACCGCTTGTAGAGTTCTCAATAGCCAATTCGCCAATTCCGGCAAGGAGTTTTATCAGCCCTTCATTTTCCGTGAAAGCCTTTTCCTGCTCAGTTCCTGCGCGGACAAGTGCGCGTAATTTCTTATCCGGCGTAATGCCGCATTCGCTTCGCAGGGTACGCACCATGCTGACCAGCGACTGGAGCGTGGAAAATTTTTTCTCTTCTGCCGGATCAAAGCGTTTTTCGTCATATTCGGGATAGCGGCTTGTTATCAACATTCCCTGTTTATTCGGCAGTTTTTGGTAGATTTCTTCCGTCACAAACGGCAGAAGCGGATGAAGCAGTTTGAGCGATTGATCAAGCACGTCCAAGAGTACCGTTGTTGCGCGGTCTTTTTCCGCGTCGTCGCCGCCCTTCATCGAAAGTTTTGTCGCTTCCACATACCAGTCGCAAAAGTCGTTCCAAAAAAACTCATAGGCGCAAAGAGCCGCGTCATTGTATCGGTAGGAAAAAAACGCCTCGCGTATATTTTTTGCCGCGCTGTTAAGGCGCGAATAAATCCATTTATCCGCCGAGAGAAGCTGAGGAGTTTCAACTAACTTTCGTCCTTCCAAGTTCATCAAAATATAACGGCTTGCGTTCCACACCTTGTTCGCGAACTTCGATCCCATCTTAAAAGAATCTTTGTCAACAAGCACGTCCTGTCCCTGAGCGCACATAAACGCGAGCGTGAACTTCATCGCGTCCGCGCCGAACTCGTCCACAAGCTCAAGCGGGTCAAGCCCGTTGCCGAGTGACTTGCTCATCTTGCGCCCCTGCTTGTCGCGCACAAGGCTGTGAATGTAAACGTCGCGGAAAGGCGCTTTGCCTGTAAACTCCAATCCCGCCATGATCATTCTGGAAATCCAGAAGAAAATTATATCGTACGCGCTGATAAGCGCCGTAGTGGGGTAGTAGCGTTCCAAGTCGGGGGTTGAGTCGCCCACCTTCTGCCAACCGAGTGTACTGAACGGCCAAAGCCAGCTTGAAAACCAAGTGTCTAGCACGTCGGGGTCTTGCGCGACATTCGCACTTCCGCAGGACGGGCATTTTGTTATATCGTTACGCGAAACTGTAAGTTTGCCGCAGTCGGCGCAAGTCCACGCAGGGATTCTGTGCCCCCACCAAAGTTGGCGGCTGACGCACCAGTCGCGTATATTTTCCATCCAGTGTTTGTAGGTGTTCTCCCATTTTTTGGGATAGAAAATTATCTCGCCCTTTTGCCATGAAGCAAGCGCCTTTTCAGCTAACGGTTTCATTTTTACAAACCACTGTTCGGAAAGAAACGGCTCGATCACTGTATGACAGCGGTAACAGTGCCCCACAGAGTGTTTTATCGGCTCGTCTTTTACAAACCAGCCGCCTGCTTCAAGGTCTGCGATTACAGCGTTACGCGCCTTAGCAACGGAAAGCCCACGGTATTTTTCGGGAACTTCGTCGTTTAACGTTCCGTCGGGATTGAGTATGTTAATGACAGCTAACTTGTGCCGTTTAGCAAGTTCCCAGTCGTTTGGATCGTGGGCAGGGGTAACTTTTAACGCCCCCGTCCCGAAGCCGCGCTCAACGTAACTGTCAAAAATGAGCGGAATGTCGCGCTCAGTTAATGGAAGGCGCAGTGTCTTTCCTTTAAGGGCAGAGTAGCGCTCGTCTTCTGGGTGAACGGCAACGGCAGTGTCGCCTAACAGAGTTTCGGGGCGCGTTGTGGCAATCTCAATGTATTTGTCTTTTTCGCCTGTGAAAAAATAGCGAATGTGGTACATTTTTCCGGCGGTGTCCTCATGCTCAACCTCATCGTCAGCTAACGCCGTTCCGCAGGATGTACACCAGTTTACAAGGTAGTTTCCCTTGTAAAGAAGGTCGCGCTCATAAAGAGTAACAAAAACTTCCCTCACTGCGTGAGAGAGGCCCTCGTCCATCGTAAAACGTTCGCGCTTCCAGTCAACGCTCGCGCCTATTTTTTCAAGCTGTTTCGTGATGACGGCGTGATGTTCGTTTTTTACTTTCCATGTTTCTTCTAAAAACTTTTCCCGTCCCAACTCGCGCCGGCTTTTCCCTTGAGCTTTCAACTTGCGTTCCACCACGTTTTGAGTGGCAATTCCTGCGTGGTCGGTTCCCGGAACCCACAGAGTCGGCGCGCCTCTCATTCTGTGGAAACGCACGATTATGTCCTGCAAGCTGTTGTTCAGTCCGTGCCCCAAGTGCAAAACGCCCGTAACATTCGGAGGCGGAATCACCACGACAAAGGGCGGTTCGTTTGTGTTTTTCGCAGTCTCTGGGGCAAAAGCGCCCGAATCCTTCCACATGGCGTAGATGCGGTCTTCAAAGGACTTTGGGTCGTAAGCTTTCGCAAGTTCGATAGAGTTCATGTAGTATCAATATACTTTTTTAGGGCAAATAATTCAACACTTGCTAAATACCGTACT